>JAQWSU010000019.1 GCA_029243025.1 Pirellulaceae bacterium
TCGGTTTTCGAGTCGCAAGTCTTTCCTCTCCCGCCAGTGTGCCAGAGCCCGGCTCGCTAGCCGTTTGGGCCGTGCTAGGTGGAATCGGTTTGTGTTGGCGAAGAAGGCGGGCGAGGAAATAACCCTTTTCCCTTTCTACCTTTTACCCTTCTTCTTGGCCGCCGT
The DNA here is from genome assembly GCA_029243025.1 of Pirellulaceae bacterium. Classification (NCBI taxonomy): domain Bacteria; kingdom Pseudomonadati; phylum Planctomycetota; class Planctomycetia; order Pirellulales; family Pirellulaceae; species Pirellulaceae bacterium. The sequence continues at coordinate 166 of JAQWSU010000019.1, forward strand.
AGGCGGCGCGCGATTGAGAAACCTGGGTGCGTGTATCACGCGAAAGAACGAAGCAAACGTCGGGCGTTATTCCGCCCGCTTCATGAGCCAGGCAGGCGTCTTCGTCGTCAAAAGCCCTCAGCCGTTTAGCCTACCTACCAAGTCCACGGGTAACCGTCGCTTCTGGTTTGAATCGCACGTTACTCATAAAGCTGGTTAACGCGTTAGCTGAGTTACTCAACCGCCAGAATTTATTCCCCTCCATCGGATGGAGGCGATTGCAAGCAGCGTTCTCGTCGGTTCCCCCTCGTCCCGTTGAAGTGTGTAGCACGTCCACCAGTAAACCAGCTTGGCAGAATCTTGTACAGCAAATCGCCTGCAGGGGCTTCAGGTACCACCGCCTCAGATGGTCCCTGAAATGGTCGTTTTGACTCCCTATCGGCAAAACCTCGTTTGGAGCCTTGTATAGTAGGTCTAGCGGGTTTTGAATCTTCCTGAAATAGTCGATTTGGACCAAGGTAGATCGAATCACACGTAGGCCAGCCATTTGATGGTGAATATCTGCCAATGCCAGCGTTCGCATCTCGGATTGTTCCCAAACAGTCTTTTTTTTCTCTTCAACACAGGGTGTTAACGGTGTGATGACTCAACCGGGTCAGAGCGATTGTGTCCACAGCCGCCAACCGTACAGGACCGTCATGCCCAAAACGTAGACCGTGATGACGATGAACCATCGATCGCTCGGTTTGGGCATTCGGAACGGGACGACGTTCAGGATGACCAGCAGCGCAATCATTATGTACAGGAGCGCCGCAAACGCACTGCGGCTGAGCAACCCGTCGAGCAGGAAGACCAACGGAACGACGACGCTGTTATTGTCGATCGATAGGCCCAGAAAAGTCGAATCGTCGTCAAGACCAAACACGTTGAAGTAGCTTAGGCGTACCGCATTGGCTGCAGTCAACATCAACGCTCCCGGCAAGAACCACGGGCTGAACCACCCATCGCTCAGCAGGCCGACGGCCGGACAAACGGCGCAGCTGACCATATCGACCAGGGGGTCGAGCCGGCCGCCAAAGGCTCGGGACCCATCGGTTCGGTCGCGCGTTCGACGGGGAATAGATCCGTCGAACCAGTCGAATAACACGGCCCAGAGCATGGCGATCATCGCCGCCGAAAAGATGTCTCGTATTGCGAAGTAGATCCGCAGGAAAGCCCTGCCAACGTGACAAGGTTGGCAGCGTCCTTGACGAAGCGAAGCATGCTCGGTCGAAGCGATCGCCACGGAAGATCGTAACGATTCGTTCCGGATGCGGACTCGCTGTCCGAGTGTCTGTGATCAAGACTGTTCATTGAGGGTTTTGCGTTCCCTCACGAGGAAGGACCGCTGCCCCAGCCCGGTCAGATAACGTTGTGCGAAGATTCCGCAGTCGTCGTCCGTCCTGGCCGCTTTCGCGGTCGATGGGTGCAGTCTGATTGTCCCGCTGGAGAATCGCCGGATAGACTTTGTCCCGTGCGCGGATCAGTTGCCACTCATCGTCCATCTCGGATCAGGCGAGACCCTCGACGACGTGACAATTCACGGGGGTGACGCGGGCTGCCGCCACCAGGCAATCGGTCTCGTAGTCCATGTGCGCGTCGTGTGGAAACGTTCCACGGACTCTTGCAGCATGACCCGGTAGAGCGTCTGAGAGATCTTGGAGATGCCGACCAATTCGCCCGCGACGTGCCCGGTCACGATCACAATGCGCCGGACGCCGACCTCCAGCAAACGCGAGATCGATTCCTCGATGATGAGCCGATCGCCAGGTAGAGAAAACCCTGGGGCAGCCGTTTGCCTCATCTTGCCATGCGGATGCCCATGCCGGCTGCCAGAATGATGGAAGATGTGACGGTTGCGTCCATGAATTCCCTTTTTCTGAAAGGCCCCGCCGGAAAGCGCAAGACGCCGCGCGTCTGCTTGAATCCCTCGCCCAAACGCCGGGGGGCGCCCAAACCATGCACCATCTCAGGCAGATACCTCAAACGAGGGCGCCACGACACGAACGACAACAAAAATGGAGAGGGCACTTGTTCAGGCATGCGAATCCTGGTGTTTTCGTCGTCCACACAGAATATCATCGCCTTGTTGGCGAATCGCGATAGGTGGCGGAAGTTTACGGTGGACATCGCAGAGCCAAGCCACGACAATGCGAACTTACTCGATTGATGACTTTCACTCGGAAGGAAATTCACAATGGGCGACAAAGGCGGCAAGAAGGACAAAGACAAAAGCAAGAAACAGAAGGCGAACAAACAAGCACAGGCTGCCAAAGCGAAGCAGAGTAAGAACCGGCCGAAGTGAACTGGCTCCCGATTGCTGGCTCCCGATTGCTGGACCACAAGTACGGCTTTTTCGGCGGACAAACGGGGACGGGAGCCATTTTTGCCGCAGCTTAGGTCGGCTGGGGCGAAGCTGTTCTTGTTGAGTGCTGGTGGGCTCCGCTTGCGGGATTGTTCGATTGGCTTCGTTCGGTGCAGTTGTTGCCTCCGTGGTGATCCCAGCACCGATTGCAATCCCGGATGGCTACTCTTTCACTTGCCTTTGAAATGTGTTGCCGTCGTCGATCCACAATCGCTTTAACAAGGACGCTTTTGAATCGGGCTTGGTAGACGTGTCGTCAGCTGACAGTTCCGTGGTGCCGGTGATATCGCTGTCCATCATGGCTTCGGAATGGTGGCCAACGAAAAGCTGGCTCGATAAGCGCGGTTGGTACCTGACCTCGATAACGTGTTCGGCGATGTTGCTACCGGGATTGGATGAGGCGGTTTAGCTGACCTGCCTGGCTTGCGGCAAAATCGGCTCCCGTCCCCGTTTGGCCCTTGGATGATGAGAACGAATTG
>JAQWSU010000020.1 GCA_029243025.1 Pirellulaceae bacterium
CGGCTTACCGCGACGGCAGTTCCAGAACCATCGAGCCTTGTGTTGATCTCGTTGGCCGGATTGGCTTTGTTGGCTCGTCGACGACGTCGCTAAACAGCAGCCTGAAGCAAGTAAGATTTCAAAAGGCGGCTGGGTCGATCACACCTGGCCGTTTTTTTTTGATCTCTGGTATTGTGCAATTTTTCCTTGATGCACATCCCATGCCAAGATAAACTCGACCTGATGTGTAGGGTGAAAATCATTTTCCCTATCAGCCAGCAACAGGACGCTAGGTGACTCCAAAGCCGCTATGGCATCGACGAATGGAAAGCCACAGACGATGACGCCGATTCCCGCAAGAGCTGAAGACACGACCGTTCGCTCCTGCGGGATCCTACTTTGCTATAACGAGGAGCACCTACTTCGTGAGTCGATGGCTCACTACCTGACGCAGGGAATTGACCTGGTCATCGTTGACAATGAATCCACGGACAACTCGCTCGAAATCGCCCTCGAGCTTCAGCAGCACAGCCCGGGGCCTGGCACCGTCAGAGCGGTGGAGTCGTTTGAGAGCCATGGATTCGAGTGGAAGCGCCTACTTCGTTTTTGCAACGACTACGCCCACCAGAAACTCTCACATTATGACTGGCTGCTGCTGATCGACGCGGACGCGTTCTTTTGCTCCCCTGTTCGCGGGCTCTCGCTGCCCGGCTTCATGACGGAAGCCCACTCGCGTAACTACACAGCACTCAACGGCGCACTCTACAATTTCTACCCGACGGATCGAGACGGTCCGCAATCTGCCTCTCTCCTCTCCAGGCAACGCCATTTTGACCGGATCGAAAGGGATCGAATCGACCTCCCGCAGGAGCGAATCTTCGCCTATCGACCTGATCTCGACTTCGCTCGTGGAAACGGCCATGTCGTAACGTTTGGCGACAAGCGAATTTTTCCTATGGCCTATCACTACCGACACTATGGATGGACCTCTTTCGAACAAGGAAAGCAGAAGGTCTTCAGGGACCGCAAGCCCCGTTACATCACGGGAGAACGCAACTTCGCGGTTCATCCCCCATACAACGGCCTGCTGCCGTTGCGGGAGGATTTCGTCAAACCTCACAAGACGCTGTCGGCCTATGACGAAGATCGCGAGCTTCTCTCCCAAGCGGACTTTAAACGCGCGTTGGCTCGTCTTCCCTTGCACTCACTGGGCCGTCGCGTGGATCAATTCGCCCGTCGGCACCTGTGGCCCCATTGGGCCCACGCTAGGGCCCTCGCAGACAGAGAGAGGCTTGCCGCCTTCGCCGGGCTTCTACCTGCCAAGGTGCGGGAGAAAATCACGACGGCACGGTGGGCACGGCAGTACGGGGACCGTTTTGTGGTGGCCGCCGAAAAGTCCCATTTTCAAACCACGTCGCTGTGGGAGCAGGTCACGCAGTCTCCAGGGACCAAGAACCTTCCCCACTCGTTCCACTTCCTGCCCACTGCGGTCTGCGACGCAAAATGCTACTTTTGCAATCAAAAGGTTCGGGCGAGCGAACACATGCCGCTCAAGGAATTCATCGCCATCACCGACAACATCCCAGGCGAGGTGATGCGATTCTTCCACTTTAGCGGCGGCGGGGAACCGCTACTCTGTGGAGATCTCGCAGAGATGGTCAATTACACGCGGGCCACCTACCCCTGGGTTCAAACGAGCATTCAAACGAACGCTCTGACCCTGGACCGGAACCTGGATTGGATCATCAACAGCTCACTCGGTGGGCTACAAATCTCGTGGCACGGCGCCACCGAAGCAACCGACACCTTGATGTTTGGACGCCCTGGATTCGCCAGCAAGGTGGATGCGCTTCGGCAACTCGACTCGGCCCTACGGGGGCGAAAGAAGACACTCGCAAGACAGTTCAGCGTCGCGGTCGAGCAGCGCAACATTCACGAGCTTCCTGACATTGTCCGGCTCGCCAAGGAGCTCGGTGTGACAGAGGTCAGCGCCACGTTCATCCGCTACTATCCCGTAGAGGGCAAGGGCGACACGGCTGAGTGGCCAAAGGACGCTCGTCACTCGCTATTCTTCGCGCAAGAACGATACAACCAAGCCGTGGACGAGGCGAAACGCGTAGCTCGATCGGTGGGCGTCGCGTTTTCCGCGAGTCGTCCGTTCGGCCACCGCCCGGTCCGCCGCAACTGTCGGCACCCCTGGACAACGGCGGTCATCGATTGGCGAGGACGCCTCTTTCCCTGCCCCGGTGGCGAGGTACAGTTCCATTCCCGCGTCGAGGCGGGCGACTATGATTTTGGCAACCTCCGCGATCAAAGCCTCGCAGAGTGCATCGCCAAGGAGAGCTACACGGCGATTCGACGCACCTGTGACAAGAGCTCGCCCGGCGATTTCATCCCCGAATGTGAGAGCTGCTGCGTGAGTCTTGGACTGTTGGGCACCGATGAGCGCAAGGCCCATCTTCTCAAGTGGCCGGAGGCCTAGCGGGGGCGCTGGCAGGGATGGCCATGGATCTTGGCCAGTTTGCCGGATTTCGGGAGTGACCACACGCTCCTCGTCTTGTGGCAATTATTCAACACTCTTGGATTTTTTGGCAGTACACACTCAACTCTGTTCAGGCCACCACTGAGTCTTCAAAACAGCTAGGTTAAAGTGATTTTAGGAGCACACAAGTTTGACTCTCTCCCGCGGTTGGCTTGGTGCTCAGCCTTAGAGAGAGGAAGCTCTCAAGTACAACTTTATCACGGCTCTTCGGTGGAGTGTGACGAGAGGACACTTCTTCGCGGGAGCTTGGGAAATTCTGCCGGATTCGCATTCAGCGAGAATTGACGAACGGTGACGGTTCATCGGTTCCTTTGCCCTGAGCGGCTCACCTCGCGAAAACGGACAGTACAGCATGGGTCTGCAAAAGGACCGCAGCAACTGTCCCGGTAGCAGTATCCCCCTTACCATAAAAAAACGCATCCCGGAGCAGGTCGCTCTGGGGTGCGTCGGGCTGGGGTGCGTCGGGCTGGTCACCAGGCGGATGATGGTCCGGGTGAATGGACTGAACAAGGGTCAGCGAGTCAGAACAAAATCGAACCGCATCCCCAGACCATTGATCAGGTAGCCGTCGATGGTCCTGGCGTCGCGGGGCGTCAGTTTGCCATGACCGCTGTCCCGCAAACCGCCTCGTTGCTGGTAGACGAAATTGTAGGTTCCGTCACCGTTTGGACTGATTTCCAGATCGGATCGACCGACCCACGGAACGTTCGATTCCGCCACAATCGGGTTGCTACCGCGAAAATGGACCGTTCCACCGCCGCTGGACATCCAGATCCCGGCCAGTTTTGGGCTGGCGGGAGGTGCGCTGCCGGGGCCGGGGCCCATCGGAACACCGACGCCCTGCATTCTCAAGACAACCCATTGCCAGTTTCCGGTGTTCCGGTCCCGAACCTGAAGTTCGATCAGTTTCATTCCCGGGGTGGCAGCAATGGCCGCGTCGAACTTGGCGGCATCATCCACAACGGTGGTCCGGGCTTTGGTTCGCACCCGGAAAATTCCGTCGCCACGCTGCAATCCGGCTCGCTCGGCAGGCGACCCGGAAAAAACGGATGAAACATACAGGTATTGATAGGCGCTGGCAGTGCCCGGATTTACCCGCTTAATGCTGAAACTGACACCGACTTCTTGCTGCGTGTTCAGCAGCTTCTCCACTGGCTTGTCGGCCTGAACCTTTGAGCTGGGGGCACACATCAAAAAGGCGGCACAAGAAACGAACGCGATTTGGGTCGGGAGAGTTTTCATGATTTTGGCCTGTGAGTTGTCAGGGGTCTGTTGACTGCGGGGTAAACTCCGGAGCAGCTCAATTGACTTTGGGGGCGGGCTTTGTCGTCGACCCGGCCAACAGTCGGCTGAACTGTTTCCCGACTAATGCAGCCCGCGTGCCAAAGAACAGCCCGACGCCAAATAGGCCGGAATAGCCTTGAAATCCACGGCCTAGTGGACGATTTCCGTTTTCGCCGGGGCTGACATCGGCAACAGGCTAGATTCAATTTGATTACGGGCAAATCAAATTGACCGCGCACCTTTCTCACCAGATTAGCCCGGCTACTGATAGGAATTTGATCTCGAGCCTTATGAGCAGGGCAAACTCTTCATCCATACGATGCAAGAGTGCAAAGGCGGTCGTTTCTTGCGAGTGCCAGCGAAATTGGCCTACCGAATTCAAAATGCAGGTCGATGCGGGCAAAATACGCAGCAGTCTCACACCTCAGGCACATCGTCCTCGTGCCGATCTCCGTCGGGATAAAAATTAGAAGCTCTCCATAAAGGTGTCGATATCGAAGTAGGTCATCCTTGGGAACTGGCGGCTTTAGCTGGCGAATCGATCGAGCTATCCAAATAGGAGGTATCCAGCTCGAGGAGCAGGTCATCCACGTCAGCTGGTGCCCTCGACGTTGACGCCTGCCATCAAACACAGTGATTCAAGCAGACTCACACCCCTTCGGGTGGTTGCAATAAGTCGCAATCACTCGTGAACCCCGACCATGTTGTTTTTTCCATGCGCGGTCGGAGCGTTTTGCGACGCATTGTGAGCGTTTGGGTGTACCTGCTGTGACCCTTTTGGTTCAGCCGTTGAACCCGCCAGGGGGTTACGCCTGTTCCGATGTCTTCCTGCGTTCCTCAAAGCAAAGAGTACAGCTTCGAGAACGTCAGGATCTGCGTAAGCCTCATCAAGAATTGCCCTAACCTCCGAAAGGAACTCGTTAAGTTCAAGTCCTTGAAGGGCACTTTCGCGAAAACTCGGATGACTTCGTACATTAGCCGCCCAAGATGGCCGCGAATAGGTGTGACACTAAATCGGCGTATAGGCCTGGACTCCACGTGGTGGAATTCTCGATTTACAGGTTTTAGTCACAACAACAGCCGGGCATCTTCGCGTGTTCAACACACCTGTTCAGGCACTGGATAATGCTAGTAGCTTTGCGGTCCTCCAGAACTGGCGCAACACGCTGGATGGAGTTCCCCTAAAGTCAGAACAAGGCGTCAAACAATCTTGACTTTCATGAGTTTCGGCATGTACATGTACATTAATGTTTCGGTTTACTTGCAAAAAAATTCTGTTTGATCCGTTTCTAGGTCACAGGTCCCGACGACATTGTAATTACAATCAAACGATCGTTGTAATTCCCTTTTGAATCATCAGATTTGGACGAAGCACATGTCGTCGACACCTTTCGCTCTCGATGTCGAGTTTCTGCTGAAACCAATCTCTATTGACCATCCGGCCGGAATGGATTTGCGTACGGATGCGATTGAACACGATTGTTACGACCAAATTCGTCGAGAACGTTCCGCGGCACGTTCCGTTGAACGGCGACTTGATGTCGAACCCGATCACGACCGAGTCGGTTTGCAAAAAAATTGGAATTCGGTTTTTGAACTGTCACAAAAGCTTCTAGCTGAAGACTCAAAAGATCTGGAAATCGCAGCGTATTTGCTGGAAGCCTTGATCCGAGTTCATGGCTTTTCGGGTCTTCGCGATGGATTCACCATTGTTCGTCGGATCGTCGAGGAATACTGGCCTGATATCTACCCAAAAACTGCAGACAATCAACATCCTGAACTATCCCACTTGGCCGGCCTGAACGGTGGTGAGGTTATCGGCAGTTTAATAGGGCCCATCTTGACCCAGCCTTTGACTGGCGGAGGTGTGGCTAATGAGTTTATCTGTACAGAATTTATGCAAGCTCGACAATTGGAAACATTGTCACCAGAGGATCGTGAGCGTCAGCTGGAGAGTGTACAGCAGGTAACGATGGACGAGTTTCGCCGCGCGGTCGCCGAAACTCCAACCGGATTCTACGTGCGTTTGCAACAGGATGTTGACGAGTGTCTCGAGGAATTCCAGCAGCTCCGCAGCACCCTCATTGAAGTTTGTGGCGATCAGGCACCGCCAACCACAAATATTCTTGAGGCGTTGGAAACGTCCGCGGAAATTTTGACTTACATTGCTGGTCCGGCGGATCATCAGAATGCTGAAGAGATGATTGATGATGCGAAAGATTCGGACGCATCCAGAACTTCGTCCACCGGAAACGCGATGTCTGAAACCATTCGAACTCGGGAAGAAGCCTTGTTGGCACTGGAAGAAGTTGCCGCATTTTACCGTCGTAGCGAACCACACAGTCCGATGTCTTCGGCAGCCAGTCAGCTTGCGTGTTGGGGCAAGATGACACTGCCAGAACTTGTCGACATATTGATTCCCGATGAGCAAGCTCGCACTTTCTTTCGGATGCGAACGGGTATGGATGAGACGATGCGCTAGTGGGTTTCTTTTTGCGTTGTAGAGATTACATCGCTTGACTGCGAGGATCCAGTCAACTTGCGATTTCTTACTTGAGCCGCAGTTGTAAACCGAGCCTGGATGTTTCCCCCGCTTTGACTTCAGCAACGGTAGCCACTGACCGGATACGTGTTTCTGCAGTAATAACATGATTGCCAGGCGGCAACTGCAAGAACTCAAACGCTCCGTCCTTGCCTGTCAACTGAGATGGATATCCGACGACAGTGACAATCGCATTTTCGGTTGGCAGCCCGTCTGCCGTAGAAACGCGGCCAACAAGCGATCCGGTGTTGCTAATCTCTATCGTTCGATTGAGCACATCGCCTGCTAACGATTCAGGGCTCTTGTCCGGTTCCGCCAAATTGTGGACCAAAGTTTGCGTCTGTACGAGTAAGCTGGTTTCGCCAGGTTTGAGGCCTTTGGAAGACAGGTGAACGGACAACTGTGAAAACTCGTCAAATGAGACTGGACCTTTCGACGCATCAATCGGCTTCACCATTTCGTTCTTGTCGAGCACGTCATTCCTGTTCAAATCAAAGCCAAAATCCACATGGTCGATCGCACCCGCGGAATTTTTTTCGCCTTGCAGAACGACCTTGATTTCATTTCCCGGCGCGATTGTCGCGCCTTGAGCAGGTTGGACAATCTCGATCTGCGGAGCCGAATCGACGAAGTACAAGGGCACCGTTTCTTGGCATTGATCATCATCAGATTCCGCTCGGGCAATCAGAGTTTGTCGTCCAGCAAAACCGGAAACGTCTAACAACGTCGCCACATCAGAAACAGTGGACACTACAGAAAAACCATCTTTCGTTGGCACCAATTGCGGTTTCACACGGCGTCCAAACCAAAGTTCTTCGTCAAATTGAACTTCATTTGGTTCGAGAATGGAGTTGCTGTTGTGATCGAATCCCACCTGGAAATCGAGATCGCGCGGGCCGTCTATTTGGGCAGCAATCGGGAGCATCATTTGTTGTCCCGCTTTAAATTTGAAGGCCGTTTTCGGGGTCGGTGCATCCCAATATAAAGCTAACGTTCGCTGCGGCGGGCAGTTTACGAGTTCGGGATAAACGCTGTATCGGAAAAGTCGGGGAACTCCACTTGCTGAAATCGAAATATCAGTTGGCAGTAACGTGGATCTGGCGAATTGTGCTTCCATCAAACCCGTGTTGTGATCACGCTCCAGGGATAATGATAGGCGCCCCGGAATTGTTTGATCTTCGTTTGTGGAAAATTCTAAGTGGATAGGCGCGGGAGAGTCACTAAATTGTGTCTGCTGCAACAATGCCGTCACGGTACGTCGCCGCGGATTGAAAGTGACTTGTCTTTGTAGGCAATCATTTAGATCCAAAATGCTAATCGCAACCGATTTTTCGTCCAGCAGGTTTTCATTCTCGTAAAGTTCAAATGTGATCGCCGCATCAGTGATGACAAAACCAAGCCCAGCTTGTGGCTTGACCGGGGATGGTTTGTCATCTTTGATCTCAACAGTCCCTAAGACTTCCGTTTGCCCCCTTGCTTTGAGAACCAACGCGAGCGGATCGGCGACATTGCGTTTCACACTTAAGTTCAATGTGATTGCCTGGTTGGGTAGCAAATCGACATGATTCAGGGTCGCCCCCGGATCATTCCAAGAAACGATCAAATCGGCTCGCTTTTGTGGAATGCCTTCGGTCGTGATTGTTACCTTTGGCAACCATTTGACCTGAGAGATCTCACTGATGCTGGAGTTGCTTTCAGATTTCATGAACTGAATGCTACCGATAAGCTCGTGCACCGAGGATGAGGCGAGGCGTTCCTTTTCGGCGATCGTTGGCTGAATCGACAGGAGCTGGTCTGGTGCGATTACCCCGAGGTCAACTGTCATTTGACCGGGAATTATGACCGCATCGGGCAATTCCAATGCCAGCTTTTCGTCATCCCAATTCAATCTTAGCTGAGCGACTTCGTCGTCCGGAATCCGAGCGGGTAATAACACTTTGATGGGAACGAAGTTTTGGCCACTTGCCGACAATCGAATATCTGTTGAACTTACGAGTTGAACAGGCATGCGTATTGAATCACGTAGAAATTGGCGTGAATCCCGCTCCAACGTTTTAGCAAGCGAATTCAGCGAATTATCGTAAGTTCCTTCGGGAAGAAACCGACTGTCTTTCGCCAATCGTTCGTAAGCTTGCTGCAATGCCCTGGCAAGAGCCTCTTTGTAAATCCGTGCCGATCCGGAATCGGCCACTCGACGATCCGAAGTTGGCTGATACAGCCAGTAGGCCAACGCCAACGCCTGCCAGTGTTGCTGCCATGGGGCCGCCTTCGTGATCGTGTTGGATGCGGTATGTTTAGTTCGGCGCAGAAATTCTCGGAATATCTGACTGAGTTGCGAAAGCTGCGGAACATTCGATTTCACCAGATGCAAATTCTGGGCGTTATTTTCGTTCAGAGATTTCAGGAAATCGATTGGCACTGGAACTTGAGGATGCAGTTGATTGACGAAAGAAAAGAATTCATATAGCGGGAATGAGCGGCCACTTGAATTCGTGAAATCATCATCAATCGGCGCCACTGGACCGTCGATCGGCACAGGTTCATCCCGTCGTGACAAAAGGAATTCAAGTGCGTTTCGTCGCTCAGCGACGCTTATCGTTGGCAGACGGAGCGCCATGCGAATCGTGCAATAGTCGCCGCTGGACAAATCATGGCCGGCATGATCAGCCAATAATTGCCCAAAGTCGGTACAAAGGGACACCAATAAATCGAGTTGGTTAGCTTGCGGCAATTTTTGAAACGCATTGAAATTTGCCATCAACAGCTGAAGCGATCTGACGCAACTATCGCGTTCCGGTGATGATGTCGGAAGATTGCCAATCCAATCGATATAAAATGGTAATGTCGTCAGAGTTAATTCAACGGTACTCAGTTGTTCGGTGACCAAATTACTAAGTCGCACTGCGAGTCTGTATTCAACGCGCGCTTTACGAAAAGCATCAGCAGCTTCGAGGCTTCTCCCTGCAAATAAATGGACTTGTCCCCGACGAGACTCGCGATCCGCTTCCGCGAGGTAAGGCAAAATCACTTGGTTGACAAACGGGTGGCGGCAACCTGCAATTTTCGCCGCTAGTGACTTACTTTCGATTGCCAGACGAACTACAGAAGCCTCTTTGACGAACCATTCAATCGAATGCTGCCGAGCTAAGCTGACAAGTAGCTGGCCTTCAACTGATTGCGGCTCTACTAATTTTGCAAGTGCTTCCGGCGTCGGTTTTCCCAAAAACTCTTCGACCTGCTTCTTCTCAGCGATCAAGCCCGCAGATGCATCTTTCCTGTCTGCAAATGCAATCGACCAGTCCCATTGGAAGTTGATGGGCTGCCATTCTTCGAGTTGTTTTAAGATCGCCTCAGCTTGATCAAGCCTTTGTCGACAAACGGTTAACTCTCCTGCAACCAATTTGGCTTCCGCGTGTATCAGCAACTGCTGCACTGCCGACCAGTTGTTTGGTTGCCAGCGGGTAGACGAATTACTTTGGAGATCCTGCTGATTTTGCCAGAGCAGCATCAGGCTATTGAGCAATCCTGCAATCTCTTTTGCTGACGTGGGTGGAACGACGGTGGAACTTGAATTTTTGACCGTGACATCCTCTTTGCCATCCTGAGGATGATTTTTCACTTCTGCGGTCGCTGCTTCTTTATCGCCCCCTTCTCGATTCCGTTGTGAAGATTCCTTTTCTTGGGTGCTAGCCGAGCGATTCTTTTGTTCCTTCCGACCAGCCGTCGAAGCCGTGGCGTCGTAATCTACCTTCTTGTTTGTCGATTCGAATTTTGCTTCGCGTAACGGATTGACGGTGGCAATAGGAAAGTCGTCACCATACCGAAGAACGATCGGAGTCTGGGATGATTCACGGTTCATCTTCGACCAACTAGCTGTTTGTTCAATGACAAACTGGCTGAGCTCTGACGTGTTAATGACTCCATCGGATCTACCGCCAGTTATCGATGGTTGGTCGGCTTTTTTCCCACCGCTGAGACAATAGGAAACCAATGCAGCAAATGGAGTGTGCCCAAGACTCGGTGATCCCCAGGTTGGCTGACCCGCGGCACTGGAGCAGAGGACAGTAAAGCTCTCTGTACAATCGTTTCCGAAATTCGAATTGTCCTTGTTGTTCTTACTACCTCGCGAGGATCCATCTGTGACATTGGAACGCTTGGTCAATGCGTTAAATTCATTTTTGAGGAAATAGCTGAAATCGTTTCCCAAAGTCCCCACGCGCAAATCACGGCCAGTGTGGTTGGTGTTCAAAATTAGCAGCTTGCGTGAGACGGGTATTCGCCAAATCTGATCCAACAGACTCCGGATTGAGTACGCATTGTTGACTTGCAGTGATTCGGCTTCAGCGGTGAGCAAATATCCTTGTTGTCCGTTACTGATACTGGCCATATCAATGTAGACAACTAGCGGTTTACTACGATTGTTTGGTTCGAATGAAAGAAAATGCTCCAACTCCCCCAAGTCTTTTGGAATCAGCAGAGATGCTTTCCTATCAAGTGCGTGCTCAACTGCTTGAGCATCCGCCACAGCGAATGGATTAGCGGCAATGTCAATCGATTGATACTCTGGAACCGCAATCACAATCGATTCCAGTGCCCGAGTTTTTGGCAGGACGAAGCGAAGCAAGGCGAAGGTGCTAACCAGGCTTAGCACACACGCCAAACAGCAGCTAAAAAACAAAATAGATTTCGGCACGGTGCGCCTTTTGGCGCTCAAAAACCGGAATCGGGATGGTGACGGCGTTGCTGAAGTTTGATTATTCATGCGCGAAAAAACGAATTAGAAAAGGCTTCAGATAATGCAGCAACCATATACTGTCTGCTGTCATCATCCAGGACAAGTTTCTCTTTGCATATTATGCAAGGTTTTCTGGTGTACTCAGTTATTTCAAGTGATTAAACTTGGGGCTTGCGAATTGGAATTGCAATTTCACTTTACAAGTCCGGGCAAATACAGGGCCTGCGCTTGAGTCGAGTCACTGGAGTTTTAAGGAATTGCGGCGTGAAGAGTAGTCAGGTTTGTTGGCTGGAAGGATCTTTGGTGCTACCGCACCATTTCCAGGCCGAAGTCACCAATCTACAGTATTGGGCGAATGCAAATATAAACTGGACTACTCCGTTTCATTATGGACTGTGCAAAATCGACTTCGAGCTCGGCTCAGAAACCTTGACAATTTCGCACCTAAAAGCGCGATTGCGGGACGGCTCAATGATTTCTGTCCCAGAGAACGCAACCATTCATTCGCTGAACTTCAAACAGCCTTTGGAGCAAGCTGGAGTTGATGGTCTTTACCTCTATTTGACCCTGCCGGATTATCGTCCCGGGAGAGCAAATGCGGTGCGGGTCGATGAATCTGAACACACCGACGACGATCAGCGAAGGTATTTTATACAGCAAAGAGAATGGCAGGACGTGAATTTCGAGGATGACGTCCGAACAATTGACTTTTACGATTTCAATGTTCGCATCAAATGTAGCACGACGCCCATACCTCCAGATGGTTTCACGTCGATTCCACTCTTGAAGATTCTGCCTCCCACGAAACAGAACTCGGCAGCAAGTATCGACCCCAATTTTTTTCCGCCGCTGCTGTCGTGTTGCGCTTGGCCAGACATGAAGCAACTATTGGGGCAGATTGAGTCCCTTATTGCCAGCTTTATCAAACAGCAATCAGCCCAGCTCACGCTAATGGATGCCTGGAACCATTTAACGCAACCCAGCATTCAGCGGGCCATCATTCGTCAATCCGCAGCAAACGGCGCTTACTCTGTACTCTCGTCGTTAATCGGACTCACACGATGGTCGTGCGAAAGCAGGCCTCTGCATGTGTTGCACCCTTTTCAGATGTACCAGGAAATTGTGCGGCTGATTGGTCAGTTGGGTATCGTGGAACAAGACTGGATCGCTCCGTCAGTTCCAGAATACGATCATGAAAAGTTGGGGGTTGTATTTCGTCAATTACAAAACCTACTTCAACGTTTGCTAACACCCTATGGCCCGTCAAAGTTGACGCAGTATCCGATGATTGGCACGGCGGACTGGCTAGAAGTCAGTATTGGAAACCTATTGCAGGATGATGCATGCGAATTTTATATAGGCGTCGTTAGTGACATGTCGACTGCGGATATACAACGCCTGTTTTCAGTTCGGCACCTCGATTGGAAACTGGGAAGCCGGTCGACAATCGGCCAAATCTATAAGAATGCGGAGCCAGGCTTGCGATTGAATGCGTGTGTTGATTGCCCGCCAGATTTGCCTAATGTTGCTGGTCGAACCTACTTTCATGTCGAATCGACTGGCGAATACTGGGAGGACTTAAAGAAAGATCCCACCTTGGCGTTATGGTTCAATCCGCGGCATGTACAGGGAAGCTTTTTGGGTTCCAATTTCGTCAACGTCGTGGATCAGGAACGCAAAACGCACAAACTAGAACTTTCGTTATATGTTGTGCAACATGAATCTCTCGTTTCAAATCAAAATGGCTCGACCAATCATGATGACGCTTGACGTTTTGGAGCAGATCCAAGCTACCAACGGACAAGAACCATCATTAGAGGAAGCGCAAATCCATTTAAAACGGTCTCTCGGGACCTTTGATGCGCATGGTGCTGACGGGGAATTACAACAGCTCGCACGTCGCGCAATTATCTATTGGATGGATGAACGAATCGTCAATGCCGAATGGCAACATGCCCGACGATGGAACGATCAAACACTTGAGTTGCAACTACTTGGAACTCGTAATCGATCCAGAGCTTTTTACGACGATGCAGCGGTCGCAGAGGGTATGGAACGACTCGATGCGTTCGAAACTTTTGCGGTTTGTGCCGCTTTGGGGTTTCAAGGTTTCTATCGCCAAAAAATATCCGAATCAGACATGCCCCACGATGCAATTCCAGAGGATAAGCATGACCACGCAGGCAGTCGAGGTTCTGAAGATAGTTCTGATGTCGACGACAAGAAAGCGACGCCAGAACATGCGGAAGGAAAGAGCGTTGGAAGTCAGCCCTCGGGAGCAAAAGCAGCAACGGAAAAGCCAGAGACAAGTGAGGCAGGGACTGAGGACAACTACGGCCAAGCTGTCGTCGTGGCGGATGCAGCGGACGAGACGCAAGATCCACCACCCTCTTTCTCTGAACGCGATGAACTCGATCCAATTCCAGCGATGAATCAATTTCCGGAAACTTATGATGAATGGGTCTCATCGGCATTTGCTCAACTCTCGGTTCGAAGGCCGACGGAATTTTTGCCACACGATCCTCTCGAGTCCGCACGAAGCGCAAAACCTTTGACCGCGGCTAACGGGCTGACTTGGTGGCTCATTACCTTTGCAGTATTTCTCCTGATTACAATTTTGTTGCTAGACTTCGGAGTTCCATCGTAATGCCGGCTTGGTTAGGAAAATGTGTGACGGCCGCCAAGAAGTTGCCCAAGAGCCTAGCTAAACTATTTGGGAAATCCGTTTCATGGATCTCGAAGTGGTTGCGGATACCCAGATGGATAATTGAGTGCTTATTGGTCGCGACTGTGGTGGTTGCACTAGGTTTGCTGAATGACCACTGGCGGTTGGATATGTATCTGACGGGCCCGCGTGTTTTAGCCAAGTACTGGCTAGGACTCCTCGCCTTAGCAGGCTATCTAACCGTGCGTCTCTCTCTGCTTCTTTTCAACCGGGTATCGACCTCTGGACAAGAATTTTCAGACATTTATCACGCTATCTACAACGGCTGCCAGAAAATTCAGGACGCCAATATCGACCTGAGGAACACGCCGTTAATTTTGGTTGTGGGAACCGATTTGGCCGCCGAAGCAGGATTAAGCGCCTCCAGCTGCGTCGGCGATACAATCCGTCTTGCAGACCCGGACGATCCGATCCACTGGTACGGAGACGGTAACGCTTTGTGGGTCACTTTGCCCGGAGTTTCTACAGTCAGTAGACAGTTACAACGCATTACATCGTTCGGTGACAAGCAACAAAATCCGTCCCAAAAGTATCTAAGAATGCCTCTGGCAGACCGCCAGTTGTCCGCACGCCGCATGGACTATGCGCTAAAACTATTGCGACACGTCCGACACCCCGTTGTTCCCATCAATGGTATGCAGTTAATGGTCCCTTACTCCTGGGTGGTCGAATCGGGGAGTCAGGAGACGATCGATGTTGTAAAAATCGATATGGCGATCTTACAGGAGAGATTAGATATTCGATGCGATTGCCAGATCATTCTGCACAAGATCGAGCAGGTTTCCGAATTCTCTGCTCTGCTACAGTCCACAACCGAAGAAGAGGCCAAAAAGAGCAACGGCTTGCGATTACCGAGATTCACCGTGGTGAAAACTGAAGACTTCTTCCCGCTGCATCTGGAGATGGCAAGGACCCTTCGAAAAGGAGTATACGCTCGATATTCTGACGAGCCTACATCGAATTGGAACGCAACTCGGTTTCAATTGCTGGCCCAATTTTTTTTGGCCAAACTTGGTTTCACGGTACTGTTAGGTAACGCCTTTGCCGATGACATACGCGAACCGTTTTATTTGTCGGGGATCTACTTCGCCAGTCTTACCCCCGAACAGACCAGGTTTTATGAAGGACCGGCCCTTGAAACACTGGAAAGTCATGATGAATCGATAGGTTGGGCTGATCACACTTTACGAGGCGAGAAAAACCTAAAACACCTGACGACAGGAATCGCAGCGTGTCTCCTGCTCTTGACACTTGTTGATCTCGCACTGGTGGTTCGATGGCTGTTCTAACTGGTGCGTACCTTGCCATTCAGGACTCGATACTTGGGAGTCTAATATTCTCCCAATTGGAGCTTCGGCTTTCGTTGTTAACGATTCACGCCTCAACCAAGTCTTAGACAATATCAATTCATTTACACTTCGGTTTTCCAACACACGTCAAACCAGCGAGTTTAACGGATACCATGGCCGACAATAGGTGGCAATTCGGTGCAACGGGAACCGGCGTTCGGCAGACGAATGAACACGCTGTCGAAACGGCACCCCATCCCTGGCGACTGAATGTCAGGCGTTTGAATCGATTGGCAATGCTGCTAAGTCCCATTTTATGGCTGTCATTGATTCTATCCGTTTTAAGCCTGTTTTGGTTAGCCACCTGGTTTGACCGCATCATCGAATCGAATACCATAATTCTGAGCAGCATTTCTCCTCTACCAGGCGTTAATCCCTACGCCGGGCGTGATGCAGAAGCACTTGCCGGCCTGCAAGGTTTACTTCAGGTAAACCCCTTTGTCTCGGACCGATTGGATGTTTCGCAATTGGAGCAAGCTGTTTCTGGAATCGCGGAATTATCTCAACCGTATCGATCTTTCCGGCGACCGACGGTAAATCTCGTGTACGTTAACTGCCCCGGGTTGGCGCTATCGCACCAGGACAAGCTTGTTCCCTATCTACTTCCGACCAACGTTTACGGTTCTTCGTCAACGGTTTATGAACGAGTCGTACCAGTGCAAAAGGTGTTAGAAAACCTAGCAGCGTCCAATAGCTCATATAAGGTCTTGGTCTTAGATTGCCAACAATTGGCCAGCTTCTGGCCGGCCGGAGTCATCTCAAACCAATTCGTATCCTCGGTCAGCAAGCTCCTGGATGATAAACGAGGCGAATATCCTAATTTGTTCGTCTTGATGTCCTGTTCGGACAACGAAGTCAGTTGGAATGACGACTCGATTGGGCACTCTGTCTTCAGTCGTTATTTTTTGCAAGGGATAACAGGAGCGGCAGATAAAAGTGGCACAAATGATCGAAAGGTTTCGCTCGACGAACTACACGAATATGTGCGAATAAACGTGAATCTCTGGACGCAAAAAAACAGGGGAGTATCTCAGCAGCCTTTCATGCTTTACACGGGGGATGGCAACGCTCAAAATTTTGCTCGCGACGTTCCGTTAACGATTGTGACAGCCGGACACCCGATATGGCAAGCGAAAGCAATGACGGATGCTACCACACAAAAAGAACGGTTAGCAGAATTACAGACAAGTTGGCAAACCTACTATCAAACAGCTCGTTCACTACCATCGCCGACATCCTGCGCGCCACAGCTTTTTCGTTTATGGGAGGACTCGTTGCTAAATGCAGAAGCGAGTTTAAGACAACATAACGAACAAACGATGCGGCAGGCAGTCAATATGGCAAATGACTACGCAAGACAGGTACGCGCAGCACAGGAACGTTATAGCTTTGGCAACTCGGCTTTCTCATTGCCGATGATCCGGATGTTCACGAATCCAGATCAATCGGTATCTGGTACGTCGCCCATTGGCAATCAAGAAACAAAAGGTCCATCAGATCGTTTAGCCAGTCCCAAGAAAAACAACGTTGTTCCAAACAAGGCCTCGGATACCCGGACATCAGCAGGCGAATCTCCAGCAGCGGATGCCGAAATCGGGACTGGACCAACCCAACAAAATGCGCACGCGAAAAACGCGAATCAGGTCGATGGGGCTAATAACGACGGAACAGGTAAATCACCCTCCGACACAACGCACCAACAAGATAAACCGGCATCTGTCACTGCCGAATCGATTCCTGCCAAGCCGATGACTTTGCCAGAGATTCGTTCGGCAATGACAGAGATCGAAGCCAACACCGGCGCCGTCGTAAAGTACGGTAAACAGTTACAGGAACGAGAACACGATACACTTCCGGCAGAGGCGGAGTTGGTTCGAATGATGGTCGACCGTTGGCCGACCGACAAAGGCCAAGGACCACTCCGTGATTTTGGTCACCGAGTCATAAATTCAAGAATCCAAGTCGAACAAGCGGCTGTACCTGGTGGTCACTTTGCCTATCGTATTTTCCCTTGGGTCAAGGCACCCATGAAGGAAGTTGATCAACTGCAACGAGAGATCGAAGACCTGTTCTTCGCCGTTGCCGGACCGCCATCGACTGTCGATCGTGAAAGCTGGAATAGTCTGAACAACAAGATGCCATCGGTGGACGAGATTAAATCTGCCGGAAAAAATTTAGCAACTGCGTACGCGTTGCGCGATCAATCCATTTCCGCATTGCCTGGCTTGGCCAAATTTTATCGCAGTTCTTTTATTTCGTACGACGAGCAGCGAGATCAGATCATCGAAGGGACACATGAACTCGTCAACGAAAATTATCAATTGTGTGGTGACCTACGTTTCGTCGATGATTTAGCGGCTTCTAATCAAGCGGATAAATTACAAGATTTGATTGCCCAAAGCGACCGAGTCGCACCGATCTACTTCCAACTATTGAAATTAATCAACCAAGAGTATCTGCACCTTAGCGAATCAATTGGAACTAAACTCTATCTTTCTGCGAACCAGTGGAAACGCCTTGATGCCATTCTAAAAATTCCTTTTGATTACAGTCAGCGGCGACGATCGCAGTCGTCAAGTAGTGGTAGCGTTTCGCTCTTCGATTTCCTTGAATCTCCCAATGCGCTCGCTACTCGAAGAGTTCGTCTCCTAGAAAGAATCTCGTTATTCGCGCCGGAACGCCGGCCGCGACCACCTCAGTCGAGTTCAGAAGAGGCGACAGCAACCCCAAAAACAGTTGGCCTCCATCCCGATGAAGTTGCGACCGCCGAATTCGCCACTGCACTTTTCAGTTTGCCGGAATTGGTTTCGACACCGCTATCACCAGCAAGTATTCAAAATGGATTCAGTTCGACACTTGCCGGCGCGTGGGAAGACTCGTACCGCGCAGCGACATTAAATTTGTCACAAATTAGATCAAATTTGATCATTGGCGACCTAGCTAGCCGAATCATCGATCCGCAAGTACTGGAATCGAAGTGGGTGTTTCTTGAGCGAACGCCGCCTCAGATGCTTCGTGCACAACAGCTTTCGGCGTTCGCCCAATGGCATGGACAAAGGCGCGCCGGCGATTTGTGGTCTACTCCCACGGAAGACGGAACTCCCTACTATTTGAAAACGTCGGGAAACTTAGACCGACTCGCGAAGAAATTTGTATCCAGTCAACAGAACCCCCAAAAGGTATCAAGTTCTTCTTCAGATCATCCCGGTTTTTTACAGGTCACAGAAGAACCGTATTCCATTGGCCTCCAGCCCGATCGGCCTGCGATTACGTTTCGTGGAACCGACCAGGAGAAAATCAGGTTTAAGGTTCAACTTCCCGAAGACAATACAGCGAACCATGTCGACCTGCGACTCACAAGCGATTCAGATCAACTCACGATTAGTCAGATTTCAACGGATCGTGGCGAACTTGAGTATCAAATCGAGCGTAAGACCACCACTGAATTCAATACCGTCGTAACTGCAACCCTTTTCTTCAGAGGTAGTTCGATCGATCGCACTATTCCTGTCGAATCGATCGGTGACTGGCAGGGACCTACGGTCGATTATGATTACCAAGTGTTGAACGAAGCAAAACTCCGAGTGAGTTTAGGTGACGTTAGTCGAGCGCCCGAACATCTACTATTCGTCCTGGATTCCTCACGCAGCATGGCGGAACTTCAACGCTTACAGGAAGTCAAACAGGTATTACGGACGTTTTCGGATTCGGTTTCGCAGAATGGGATAAGCGTGGGCATTCGCGTATTTGGTTCACGTATTGTTTGGAAGGAAAACGATGTTTATTCGGAAGCTGAAGCGAGAAAAGATACACAACTCGTATTGCCCCTACGCGCATTTCCTGGAACGGCATTTCGAGAAACGATCAGTCGACTCAAACCCGTAGGTGAATCTCCCTTATTCTATTCCTTGTTAGAAGCCAAAAATGACTTTCAGTATGTCAATCCGGGCAGTCGACGAATCATTGCGATTTCTGACGGAAGCGACAACTGGGCGGATCAAGGGCTTGCGCCAGGGATAGCACAACTGCAAACCGCGTATCAAGATTCGGGCATTCCTATCGATGCCATAGGATTCAAGTCCGACCTCCAAGGTTGGTCGCAACTGCAAAACATCGCGGATGTGACTGGAGGGAAAGCCGTCAAGATTGATCACGCAAACGATCTGTTAAGTTGCGTCCTTGACCTTGCTCAGATGCGCCGATTTGACGTTCAGCCTGCTCCAACGGGTATTTCCGATCTACCGAGGCAGCTCAACTTTTCAGGAGCTGATCTGCCGGTCAAACCCGGCACCTACAACGTGCGAATTCTCGATCCAAAGGACAACCCAATGGCCAAAACGTCCGTGCCCATTCGGCCTGGCCAACAACACGACTTGGTTTTTCGCGGTGGTGAATTGACCTACAATCCGTTCGATGAGCGTGCAAGTAAAGCCGTTTTCACAGACGATAAAACTGGCGTCTCGTTGATCATTTCAGACTTTACGTTCGACGATGGGGTCCTAAACGTCACTTTGGCATTGTCGCACCAACACGAACCCAATTGGTGGCCCAAAAGCGTCCAGTTCAAGCTACAACCTCATAACCACAGCGAAATCTACTCGGTTGCTAATGTTTCTCCCAATGTCGCTGGGCACCATATCCCGGTCTGGACAATTACGCTGAACGAATGGCCATCAGCTGCCTCTTTTGCGAGGGTATCCGCCTCTTGGCAGAATACAGATCGCAGGCTGAAAACTTATCGGCTTCCTTTATCGAATCGCAGCTTAATAACGAACCCACAACTACCCGATGGAATTCGTGTGACTCGAGACAAGCAAAGCTTGCGACAAATTGAAGGAGTGCGGAAAATCTTGCAACACATCACATTGGTTTCCGATTCAAAACCATCAATCCTCGAATGGAGTCTTCAGTCAGGTGCTAGTTTTGGATATTCGCGACAAAACTACAATGTTGCCGAAGGGATTTACAATGTCGAATTCTTGCCGAATAAAGACACACTGGAAGCAATCACGCTCGTGCAACAGACTGGTGAACGATCTCGTATTCAAGGTGACATCGATCTCCGAGCGCCGAAGCTAGATTAGTGCCCGTTGCCGAGTCGAACATGATGGTAAGGCGTGCGCTGCTAAGCCGAAGTGGGCATCCCGTCTCTTGGGGCAATGCGAACTCACGAGGGATGTCATGCGACGCTGGGTCGAGGTTCGCATGATGCCCTTGCCGCCATACAACCTAATTTCTGAGTAGGTCGCCGCGCTCCATTTGATCTAAGACGTAGGCGAACTCGTAGTTCGTAGATCTGTATTTTGGATTGATGCGTGTTTTAGTGCCCCAGCCGCACTCGCACGTTACCAGAAACTTAGCAATCTCTTTTGCAATTTGTTCCAAGGCCGGTAGATTATCAAGTATCGAATGCCCAGCGATCGTGAAGCCCTCAACATGGATCAATATTTTGTCAGCACGTCCCACAATTCTCGCGATGGTCCCGAAGAACGATTCCGTCTTCTCTCAAACTCGAACAGGCAACGACCGTCGAGAAGCTCGTTCAAAAATCGACAGATCCGCGGCGACTTGAAAAGCCGAGCCATTCGCACGACGCGGCACGGTTTGTTGCTGTGAAGCTTTCATGGCCCGATGATCTTGGGACGGATGCTGCTCCATGAGATCTGGGAGTGGTCTAGAACTTCCCGCTCGTTTTTGGGGAATCGTTCTTGGACACAAAACGCCATCAAAAGCAGGATTTGCTGCCACCTGAGCAAATTGGTGTTTGAGACGCTAATTCACAGGCTGTTCGGGTTTCTTAACAACTGCAGATTTTTTTGCTAAAAATCTTCCCATTCGCCCCTGTACACCTACACTCCCCAGTTTATTTTTATACACTGTCTCCACGGATCTACCAAGCTTAACGGCCTTACCTCTAGACCCTGCGGAGAATGGATAAACCATGGCAGACAGTTCACAACACAAACTATCGCGCGTCCGTCGGCCACGAATTCAGATTACCTACGATGTTGAGACCGAGGGTGGGACCGTCCAGAAGGAGCTACCTTTCGTCGTGGGAGTTTTGGGCGATTTTGTGGGTGACCAAAAGGATGAAGAGAAGGTTCCTCCGTTGGCCCAACGCAACTTTGTCGATGTAACCGGATCCAACTTTGACCAAGTGATGGAAAAATTAGGTCCGAAATTATCTTTGAATCCTAACGATGATGGTGTTCCCTTTCCAATCGAGCTGGAGTTCCACAGCATGGATGACTTCAGCCCAGACAATCTCGTTACGATCGATTCCAGCCAAAACGGCATTCCGGAACTGAATGCTTTGCTGCAGACACGCAGCGATGTGAGTGACTTGTTAACACTGGTTAGTCGGTCTCACCAATTGGAAGAGATGCTCCAGCACAGTCTCGAGAATAAGGACGGCGCATTGGAAGAATTGCGCAACGCACTGCCGGCTCCTGAGTCAACTGCATCGCCAGCATCGGCGACCGACGGAGATGCCAAGCCTGATGCCTCAGCGAACGCATCCGATAGCAGCGACGATCAATAGGCGAGTTAATCCGCGTTGATTTCAACGACCGCATTTTCCCTTGACACAAGGTTTTCACGAGATGGCCGACGACACCAAAACCGTAGCAAAACATTCCGACATTCTGCCGCAAGCATATGAACAGTTGACGCCGGCGAATGAACAGATGATCAACAAGGCGTTGCAAGTCTTTGCAGACTTGGCCCAGGGAAACATCCCGCAAAACGTTTTAGGTTTTTTCAAGGATCCGGATACGGCGAAGGAAATTGTTTATAAGTCCATCCAGCTTCCTCTCCAGGATCTTGACGATGAGATCGCACAGCACCTTCCTGGTGGAAAACCAGAGGATGCGACAATGGTTACTGTGGCATTACAGCAACTGATTCAAGCGATTGACGCAAAGCTGTCACAACTACTCGCACAAATTCTGCACACGAAAAAATTCCGTGAAATGGAAGGCTCGTGGCGCGGTTTGAAGTATTTAGTGACCAACAGTGAGGTTGGAACTTCCCTAAAAATCAAAGTGCTAAGCGCCAAGAAGGAAGAATTAAGAAAGGACTTTGAGAAGTCAAGTGACTTTGATCAAAGTCAGATTTTCAAGAAGGTGTATTCCGATCAGTACGGTTCACCAGGTGGAGAACCCTTCTCGATTTTGGTCGGAGACTATTCTTTTGGAAACAACAATCCGGATTTGGAGCTGCTCTCACAGATTCGCGAAGTATCGGCCGACGCTTTTGCTCCGTTTATTGCTGCATCCGACCCAAGCTTATTTGGATTTAGCGAGTGGAATGAGGTGGATAAGCCGGTCGACTTAGCAACCATCTTTGATTCCGTGCTATATGCTCAATGGAATTCGATGCGTGAGCATCCTGATGCGAGGTTCATAACTCTCGCGATGCCACGTGTTTTGGCGCGTGGTAGTTACGGAGCTTTAGATCAGCCAACCGAGAAATTTGCTTTCGAAGAGCAGCCGTTATCAAACTATCCGGACGCCGAGCACGACAAATATGCGATTCCCACAGGAACGGATACGTTTTGCTGGAGCAATGCTGCCTACTATGTCGGTCAACGAATCACCAACGCCTTTGCGAAGTATGGCTGGTGCACGGCAATCCGTGGTTATGAAAACGGCGGTCAGGTCGAAGACCTGCCTATGCATTACTTCTACAATCACAAGACTGGCAATGTCGAGTCACTCTGTCCTACAGAAGCACCCCTCACGGACCGACGTGAATATGAAATCGATCGTTTGGGTTTCTTGTCCTTGTCCTATTACAAGAATTCGAACTACGCTGTCTTTTTCGGCGGCCAGACGACTCAAAAACCGCTTAAGTATGACAACCCTGATGCTACGGGCAATGCAGCCCTTTCCGCTCGATTGCCGTATATGTTGGCAACCTCACGCATCGCCCATTACCTGAAAATGATTGGTCGCGACAAGGTGGGTTCATTCTTGGAGCTTCCGGATGCACAACTTTGGTTGGATCGTTGGATTGCGCAATACATCTGCGCCGATAAATTTCCAACCCCAGAAGCAAAGGCCAGTTATCCCTTGGCCGAAGCAAAAATTTCCGTGACTCCGGTCCCAGGTGCACCAGGCTCTTATGTTGCGATTGCGTGGTTGAGACCATTTCTGCAGTTCGAGGAACTGACTACGTCTTTGCGTTTAGTCGTAAAAATACCGTCCACAGCGGCTTAGCAACGCCCTTGCGTGAAATGCAATAGAATTGATGACTGACGCTCTCACACCCCTGATAGAATCGTTGCGTTTGATCATCACAAACCTTCGATCACAACCCTGGGCTGACGCACATCTCCAAACGTTGAGGCGAATCCTCTTTGAAACAGAGAATCGCCTCAGCGTAGCCGAAAAGCTAAGGGGGTGGCTTGTGCGAACGATGATGCTTTTGGATGCGCGACTAAGGGATATCGCATGTCGCATTGTCGAAGCACCTCGTTTCAAGAAACTAGAGGCTTCTTGGCACGGGCTAAGAAGCCTGGTTCAGCAAAATTCAGACGAAGGTCACATTCGGATTCGAGTTTTGACTGTCAAATGGCCTGAGCTGTCAAGTGACGCTCAGTGCTCTCTGGATTTCGAGCAGTCTGCTCTATTTCGCCGAATCTATAGTGAAGAATATGGCATGCCCGGCGGTATTCCATTCGGACTCCTGGTGGTTGACTTTGAAGTGCATGGCCAACGTACCTCAAAACACCAAATAGATGATGTCGCGGCACTGGATCATGTAAGCCAGGTTGGAGCGGCAGCATTTGCTCCTTTGCTGATTGGCATAAGTCCAAAACTCTTTGGCCTTAATCATTTCGGAGAGGCGATTCTTCCGCTTTCTTGTTACTTTGATAATCATGAACCCGCCTTTCATAGGTGGCGGACATTCCAACGTAGTGAGGCTGCCCGATTCGTGGGCGCGACGTTGCCAAGAGTTCTTGTACGAACGCCTTATCGCGAATTCGAAACCGACTTTTTTGCATCGGGAGAACTGGCGTCCAACGCGAAATCGATCTTACCCTCAACTTGCGAAGGTCAGGATGAAACATCAAAAGCTCAACCTACCAACACGTCAAGGAACGCGTCGTTGCGTGGTCAGGAAACATCCAGTCCACGGTATCTGTGGGGCAACGCCGTCTACCCAACCGCATTAGTGGTGATGCGTTCATTTTCCGAAACGGGCTGGTTCCAAGATATCACGGGTGTCGACAAAGATACTCCCCGGGGTGGTCGTATGGACGGCATGGTAACGGACCGCTTCGTGATGAATGCGAAAAACAATGCCCCCAAGTTTTCGACCGACGTGCTGATTACGGATCGAGATGAGATGGCACTTAGCCGCCTTGGGATCATTGCTCTTTGTCGTTGCAAATGGTCCGACTTCACCGCAATTTACAATTGCCCGTCTTTGCATCTGCCGATGCGGTACGATTCCATTGCCGGTACCCGCAACGAACAACTTTCGTCGAATTTCAGTTTAGTTCTGTGTGTCTCGCGATTCGCCCACTATATCAAAGTCATGGCCCGAGATTGGATTGGCTCGACATTGTCGATGGCCGAAGTGCAAATGCGATTAAATCGCTGGTTAGCCCAATACATTTCTCCCGCAGCTCCTGAAGACGACGGCCGTTTCCGGTATCCACTCCGTGCCGCTTCGGTCGAGCTATTCGACATGCCGATGAATCCCAGATCCTATGCGTGCCGGATTCATCTGCAGCCGCATTTGTATGGTGTCGAAGCTACCGCGATGACAGCGCTCACAGAAATTCCACGCACTGAGCTGAAACCAGTGGCGATTTAGATCAAACCCCACGAGGCGAACGTGTCCAAGACAAGATCACACTGGCGAACATCAAGTCGTGTTCCCTCATCGTTTTCGATCGTTGATCGACTCCTGGATCCCGATGATTTAGGCGACAAGATGGGATCCGCAACTCCAAGTCAAATCAACACATTCCAGAGACGATCCATCAATCGTGATCTCGAGGATTTGTTAAACACACGCACCCGATGCTTGTCATTGCCTGCACACCTGGAGGAATTAAACGACTCTCCCGCGAGCTTCGGACTGCCCGATTTTGGGCGGCAAAGCTTTGAGTCGGATGTCACAAAAAATCGGCTTCGAGAATTGATCGAAGATGCCATTGCGAGATTTGAACCGCGGTTGTCGAACGTTCAGGTGTCGGTCGTACAGACATCCATGGACGGAATCTTAAGGGTTGAAATTGAAGGTTTTTTGATCACGGAAAACAATTGGACAATTCTTACGACGGATTATTCGATTTGGTCAGGTCGCTTTAGTAGTGTCGGAGCACCATAATGCAGCACTTGATGGATTACTACAACAATGAACTGCAATACCTCCGAAAACTGGGCGAATCATTTTCGAAGCAATATCCGGGAGTCGCCAATCGCCTTGGTAATGGAGTAGTCACTGAAGATCCACACGTTGAACGTCTGATACAAAGTGCTGCATTTTTAACCGCCCGCGTTCGGCAGGAACTGGATGATCAGTTTCCTCAAGTCGTTGGGAGCATGTTAGAGCTGATCGCACCAAACTCATTAACATCAAATCCTTCCATTGCAATCGCTCAAGTCGACTCAGGAGCGGCTACTCAATCCAAAATGGTGATGGTGCCACGAGCAAGCCGGTTGTCGACTCGTACATTCCAAGATGCCGAAACGCAGCAAAGTCCGGAATGTCAATTCCAAACCTGCTATCCGGTCGAGGTCTGGCCGATAAGACTTGTGGAGGCTGATCTCGCTGGTGCGCCTTTCAGGGTCGCAGATGTTGCTCCAGGGACCAAAAGCGTTCTCACCTTGCGATTTGCTTGGACCACTAAGAAGCAACTTCCCGTACCGGGAATGAGTCGGATCCGATGCTATCTTTCCGGAGAAATGGGGCAAGTCGAATCGCTTTACGAACTTCTATTTGCCCATGCGATTGAAGCGAATCTATCGCCTCAACCGACCCGTGGTGATAAGAACGCCGATCGAAAAACGGGCATGCACGAACAGCTCGCAAACCGCTTCTTGCGAATAGCGCCCGTCGGATTTGAATCGGCCGACACGTTGCGTCCCCATTGTTCAAGAGTTCCTTTGGGGCACGAGTTACTCTCGGACTTCTTCACGTTTCCACGCAAATTCATGTTTTTCGACATTGAAGGCTTGGGCGAGATGAGCGGTCCGGAATTTTCCGTATCGGTCTCCTTGTCCG
Organism: Pirellulaceae bacterium; assembly: GCA_029243025.1. Taxonomy (NCBI): domain Bacteria; kingdom Pseudomonadati; phylum Planctomycetota; class Planctomycetia; order Pirellulales; family Pirellulaceae; species Pirellulaceae bacterium. The sequence continues at coordinate 26,398 of JAQWSU010000020.1, forward strand.
ACCGTCGTCCCGAACTTGAAGTATCCGTGAATGCGCAGTCATTTCAACTGAACTGCACGCCCGTTATTAACTTGTTTTCACAACGTGCTCAACCGATACGGCTGTCGCACGAGAAACACGAATTTCCGATTATTCCCGATGAGATGGGGCGGCGCGATACGGAAGTGTTTTCAATCGATAAAGTGAGCACGATCGCGGGAGACGGCCATGTTCAGGAATTTGCGAAGTTGTATTCGTTACAACATTCCGCTACCAGCGAAGGGCATCCTTTGTATTGGACGAGTCGACGCGAGCAACGCTGGGACGACAAACGCAAGGAGGTGAAGGACGCTTTCTACCTTTCGCTGGTTAATTCATCGTTCGAAGAAGAGCTCGTGAACCTTCCAGATAGTGCCGTGCTCGTGGACACAACATGCACGAACGGAATGCTCCCCGCGAAACTTCCTTTCGGTGGGACAATGGAAACAGATTTATCCTCAAATGGTTCCACGGCAGCGGATGAGCGTCTTTGGTTTCATTGCGAAAAGGGCGTATTCAAGAGATTTCGATGTTTGACCCGTCCGACACCCATTCGACGCGTCGATATGGATCATTCACATCTGTGGAAATTGGTTTCAAATTTGTCGTTAAATCATCTTTCGATTATTTCACCTGAGAACGAACCCAAACGATTTCGGGCAAAGAACGATCCTATCAATAGTGTTAAAGGCAGCGACGAGACCACGAATGATCGTGTCGCAGCGATACGTGACGTCTTGAGCGTCTACGACTTAGGAGTCTCGTTTGGAAAGCCGTTTCCTTTTGAAGCGATCGTTGACCTCAGCAGTCATCGATGTGCGCGGCGCGTGTCGGAGCAACAACTCCCGTTGAGAATTCATGCTGGTTTCTATCGAGGAGTTTCAATTCGGTTGACGGTTCAACGAGAGCGGTTTGCGGGGCATTGCCTGTACCTGTTTGCTTCAGTTCTCGATCGATTTTTTGCCCTCTACAGTTCTTTGAACTCATTCACGCAATTGACCGTTCAGTTCGAACATGAATACGAAGGAAGGGAGTGGTCATGGCCAGCTCGATCGGGCGAACGTCTGGTCTAGACCAGCGACTGTTCCAACATCCCGAATACTTTGATTTTTTTCAGATCACGCGGCTACTTGAACAAAGGTTCGTCCGAGAGCATTTCCCCAACACGGTCGATGACAGGCTAATTGAGCGTGACATTCGCGCGTTCGACAAATCACGGCTCCCATTGGGTTATGATGCGCCACCCGATCAGGAAGTCGTTCGGTTTCGCACCACGCTTGCTGCCGCATTTCCGGCGACGGAGGTTGTTTCACTCATCGCAAGCCCTGACCACCCAGAACTACCTCCTGAATTGGTGATTCCTTTTATGGGGCTCGTGGGGCCTTCGGGAGTGTTGCCCGATAGTTATACAGAAAAGCTAAGGGAATTGGCACTAACGGGAGAAGCGGCTGCTCATGCGTTTTTCGATCTATTCCTGCACCGATCCGTATCGCTGTATTATCGCGGTTGGAAAAAACATCGTTGCGATATTTCCTTTGAACAACGTCAGCTTTCTCGATTGGGTTGCGTATCAACTACTACCACGCTCGATTGTTTTAGCGAGTGCATGCGACACCTGGTAGGTCTGGGGCAAAAGGGGGTTCAAGCCAACCTTACACGCCAAATCATCAACATTGAGAAAATTGAATCACAGAAGGATCCATTTGAATTACGGCTAGACTCACAATCGATACAGGATGTATTCACCTATTATTCTAGTCATTTTGCGACCTCCAATCGGTCGTCTGTAGGGCTCGAAGACGTACTTGGCGACGTCTTCCGCGAACACGTCTCGGTCATTCCATTCCAACGCTCATGGCTGTACTTGGATGCTGAAGTCCAATCTCGTTTTCCCGCCCGCAATTCGACAACCGGCAGTTCACTAACACGTTTGGGTGAGGATTTTGTCCTGGGGGCTCGAGTCCGCGACCAAGAGACAAAATTTGTGATCCAAATTGGTCCGATCGCTTCACGCGAGCGTTTCCTCGCTTTACTGCCCTGGTCAAACGAAAAGCATGATGGGCCGCGATCGAATGTACACAACCGCTTGTTGCGGCAAATAACGCGACTTTATTCCGGCCCACAATATGAAATTGAAATCAATCTGCTGATCTTTGATCGTGATGTGCCACAGTTTTCTTGGCGACTTCCGCAACGTGACAGTCCACCAAACGATGCAACTCATCGATCAACTGATGCGGACAGCCCCCTTCCGGCATTGGGTTGGACGACCATATTGGGACGTACCGAAAAACAATTTGACGAACCAATAAGAGAACGACAAGGATTTGACGACAGTTGTTTTACTGACGTCAGATTCTCACTTGATTTTATTCCTTCACCTAACTGATGAGGTAATTGCTATGGCCGATGCGTTTCTTCAAATCGCAGGGATTCCCGGAGAGTCTACGGACGCTAAACATACAAGTTGGATTGAGCTCGAAAATTACTCGATAAGCGCAGGCCAAATGGTAACAGATGCGATGAGCAACGGGATGCGCAGTACGGGCCGTGTCCACTTAGGAGATTTTAGTTTTTCAAAAAAGATCGATAGCGCTTCGGCGAAAATCTTTACTGCTTTGTGTCAAGGGCAACCTGTCAAAAAGGTGGTCTTAAACGCCTGCCGCGCAAATAAACAGAAGACCATCTTTTTAAAAATTGAAATGACCAACGTCTACTTCACGCACTATTCGCATTCGGGTCCGGGAGCCGATGGAGCCCACGAATCGATTACGTTCAGCCCAGGACAATTAGTAATCACTTATAGTCCCGAAGATCACAACACGGGCACACCCAAAGGCAATATCCCGGGCGGATGGGATCAGGAGAAAAACAAAGCTATTACGGCCGTATAATAGCCATCAGCATGCAATTTATTTTGACGTCTCACGCTTGTCGCTTTGACATCTGTCTGGACTCGTTGCTGTCCAGCAGCAAAGCGACAGGCTGTGTTACGCGCTAAGCAAAGGCGTTGCCGACTCGAAAAATTTTTAAATCCGATTCTCGAGCTCAAATTTCGTAGCGTGGATGATAGCTCTACATTCCTTTTGGTCAAATCAATACCAGGCCGCCCATGGCACGATACACCCAAGATAATCGCGCCCTGCGAATCACGACGCCGCTCGGCGAAAACGTTCTGCTTTTAGCAGAATTCAGTGGTACCGAAGGCCTTTCAGAACTTTTCGAATTCGACATTTCTTTGTGGTCAGAGAAACTTGCCATCGACCCGAAATCGCTCGTTGGTAAAAGTGTCACCATTCAAGTTGAAAACAACCGAGCTCTGAGATATTTCAACGGAATTGTCAGTCGCTTTTGCGCCAGCGGCCGGCGCGGCGCAATGCGGCAGTACCGCGCTAGCGTCGTACCGACCTTGTGGCTGCTCACCCGTGTGCAGGATTGCCGTATCTTTCAAGATAAATCGATCCCTGACATTATTAAAGCAGTCTTCGAATCACGTGGTTTGACCAACTACAAGTTATCCGCGTTAAGCTCGTCCTACCCGGTACTCGAATATGTTGTCCAATACCGCGAAACTGATTTCAATTTTGTTTCACGGCTAATGGAACGAGCAGGAATATTTTACTACTTCGAGCACAAAAACAACGAACATACACTGATGCTGGGCGATAGTAATTCAACGTTTCAGTCGACCACGCCAGCCAAGGTGCAGATCATTGATGATTCCACGGCCAAACCCGACATGGATTGTATCACCGCCTGGGAGAATACCTTTTCGTATCAATCGGGGAAGTGGACACAAACCGATTACAACTTCATTGACCATCCAGCCAGCACAAATAAGACACCAGCTGATGAACTTCTCCTCTCATTGGCAACGCAGTTGGATCTCCACCAAATCACTCGTTATGAGCGATACGATTTCCCAGGGCTCTTCGAGGAAAAAAACGAAGGACAGGACTCAACCAAGACGCGCATCCAGGGCAATGACGTTGGTTACCAATTAGTGCAGGGTGTAAGCCAATGCGCATTTTTTGTACCCGGCCAAAAATTCACGGTTAATAATTCTGATGTGGAGTCCGAAATTGGAAAAAAGTATGTACTCACTTCCGTTAAACACAAATCGCATGAGGCTGCTTCATACCCTATGACTGTAGCGTCAGGAGAAGCACTCCGTACCTATGACAACGAATTCAAATGTATCCCGGATGATGTCCAGTTTCGCCCCGAACGACGGACCCCAATTCCTTCCGTCCAGGGAATACAATCGGCGGTTGTTGTCGGTCCAAGCGCGGAAGAAATTTACACCGACAGTTATGGTCGCATCAAAGTACAATTTTTTTGGGATCGTGCTGGGGTGAGAAACGAGAATTCGAGTTGCTGGATAAGATGTGCCCAATTTGCGGCAGGCAAGAACTGGGGCAGTCTGTTTCTGCCCCGCGTGGGACAAGAAGTTGCTGTTAGCTTTCTGGATGGCAACGTCGACCGGCCATTGGTTACCGGAGTTCTCTATAACGCCGATCAGATGCCTGCCTATCCTCTGCCTAAGGATAAGACGAAGAGCTATATCAAGACAAATAGCACGATGGGTGGCGATGGTTTTAATGAAATCTGTTTCGAAGATCTGGCAAAAAACGAACAGATATTCGTACACGCCCAACGGAATTTTGACTTACGGGTATTAAATGATCGATTGCAAAACGTATTGAATGATTGCCACTTAATCGTGGGTCAGGAAGTGGATGGCGAAAAACAGGGCAGCCAGTACCAGTCGGTGTTTGTGAACAAAGAGCTCCATGTGATGGGCAACCAAATCGAACATATCGAAGGCAATTTCCAATTAACGGTAGGCAAGGGTGACGCGGAAAACGGCGGGAATTTCGACTTTTTGGTTGCCAATAAAATGACTGAGTCGATCGAAGGTGACCATGATTTCACTCTCAATGGTGATCAAAAACAGAAAATCTACGGTAAGCAATCCGTGGAGGTGATTGGCGACGTAAAGCAAAATGTCGTTGGCAGTCATTCAACGAATGTGCTGGGGGGACGAAAGCAAAAGATCCTCGAAGACGACTCACTTCAAATTGGGGGCGCCTTGCATCAAAAAACTGAGGGGAATGTGGGGGTGGATGCGGGGGCAGACATTTATTTGAAGGGAGGCATGAATGTGGTGATTGAAGCTGGTGCGGAGTTGACTCTCAAAGTAGGCGGCAGCTACATCGTGATCAATCCCAGCGGCGTGTCCGTCGTAGGACCACTCGTCAACCTCAACAGTGGTGGTGATGCAGGAGAAGGGACTCCGCCTGCAACAACGAGTCCGGACGATCCCGATTCGCCCTCCGATGCGGCACAGGCGCAGCCGACCGAACCGACAGCTGCCGACGACGCACAATCGGGATCAAAATCAGCACCCGATTCATTGAGTTGATGGACTCACCCAATCGAAACCACGTTGGTCTCCAGATTTGCGAAAAAATTTGGCATTGCCTTTATTTTCTCTAACCGATTCCTGCCGCCTGCTTGCGATGACGCGCCGGTTTTTCGTCCGCAGGATGAGACGATCTACGATTGCCGATCGGACTGAGGAGATCCGCGGCGGTGATGAACGCTCATAGGTTAAAAACGTGCGGTCCCCCTTACAAGGTCTTCGATACTGGTTACTTGGAAATGTTCAGGTGTTAGGCCTGGGATGTAGAACTGCGAAACTCCGCCGGGCAGGTTTGTCGATCCCGAAAAGTATCCGCTATTTTCTTCCATACCGCACCGACGAAAAAATGCACGGAGGTCTTCGTTAGGCTGCCGGTTAAGATGACTGCGATCTTGCGCCTCAATACCGCCCCAATAACCGATAATAGTTGTTCTAAGTTTAATGAAGACTACCCACTGGAGCGTGTTCCAATCTTCCTTTACAGCTGAAGTATGCCGAGCCCACTCACGAAGACTAACTCCATTTTTTCGCGCCGTTTTTACCTTTGCCCCATACCCTGGATCTCGAATTCACCGTAGGGGCTCCACCAAGGGCTAACCTCTTCGTTCGGACCAGCGCCCGGCCGAGGGAACGCTGGGAAGCCATTAAACTTATACAACATAGACCCTGCGCTTATTCGGGCAGCCACTGCTTCTTCGCGCATGAACGCATGCTTCACCCTTGTACACGGCTTAATCTCTTGACCGGTAGCAGGGTCAACGACAGCTGCTTCGGTTTCTATTTCACCAACGTCACCTGTCCAATTTCTAGTTTCGTTCAGTATCGGAAGCATCACCGTTTCCTAATGTCTCAGGTTGATCACTTGACGCGTTTCATCGCTATCCAAAACTTACCGATCCCACAAAGGTAGGGCCAAGCGGAGCTTCCGCCCCGGGAGCATTTTTGCCGCACCACCCTGCGGATGTCAATTGTTTAATTTGTGGTCAAACGCTTGACACCCATGAATGATAATGATCCTCAATATTTCTCAGCACATGAGAAAAACGGTGTGACGAGTCTTTGCTGGGGATGTACACTAGCGTAAACATGTCGGAACTCTATCCTCTCAACCTGTCCGATTGCGCTATGGGCGCCTCGATAAGATGGGCGCCTCGATAAGATGGGCACCTCTATGAGATTTGTACCGATGGCTGACCCGGGTCGTCAATCGTGATCGTACCAGCCCACGCGCATTGACATGTGCACGTGTTGTTCAGAGCAGGTTGCCCACCCACCATTACATTTGGCGAACCGGGAGCCCAGGGTGCGGGAATCTCAGGCACGCATGGTTGTGGAGTTAAGACGCCTAGAGCAGCAGCTGTTGCTGCGGCAACTTCCGGGTTAGCTGGACTAGTGCACATGCCGAACGGCAAAATGTTCGTCATGGGGATATGGTCCATAATGTTTGCGGCTGGGACGGATTCGCCATTCACGCGGTTAGCTGGCGTCACGATTAAACTGCTTGGGGCTACCCCCATGCTGCACGTAAGCATCGCCCCCATGACAACTTGCTGTGGCATGACCAAACGAACCTCATTGAGTCAACGAATCACCTCAGGTCGCATCCTAAGCAACGCTATCGGCATGGTCAATGAAGAAACGACCCACGTAAATCACCGTTAACGTTCGTTCTTGGGAAACGTAAAACGCCATCTTCCCGGCAGTTTTCTGCACTAACGAAGCCAACGAAAATCGATTCGGTATAGATCATCATACACGCCTTGACCTGTTAACTTCGTCGACGAGCTGATGCCAATCTCGAAATGTTTTCCCAGGGGAACTCGGACCCCTGGTTGAACATTGATCACAGATATTCGGTTCACTGGTTTTTGTTCAGGGTTACCTCCGACGATTTTCGTCTGCCCGCCGTTACGAAAATCCCATCCAATTAATTCAATCGTGGGAATGATGGCGAAATGGAGACGTGAATCGACTTCCGGTGAGCTGAAGAAAATAACATGACTTGCTCCCATTCCCCACCGCAAAACGTTACCAGCAAACCCGCGTGTTCCTCCCAAGGGAATCCAATATTTCAATTCATTGGAGAAGATCGTGTATTTTGACATCGAATAGGTCGCCAACAATCCCGGTTCCAAGCTGAAATGGCCCGTCGACAGTCCTCTTTCTGCCAAGCTAGAACTGAACCTGATGTAATTAGTCAGAATCCCACAGACCCTCCAGCTGTCCGTTGAATTGCCTGGCGTAGGAATCAGATAAAAACCGTCACCCTTGCTCAGTAGCGATTTAACACCGATCTGAAGATCCCCGAGTCCGGTATTGCTCCGCTCTCCCGGTGTCTGCACGAAACGTATCGGGAGTTCTATAAATGCAGACGAGTCGCCAGCGGCATGTTCCGAATAGACGCGTACTTCTTGGAAATCAACATCATTGCGGGTCAAGATGGGCCCTGTTGCGTTGTCCACTTTTTTCCAAAAGTACTCCGAGCGATCAGGGTAGCCCATTCCAAATGCCGTATCAAAACGAAAGCTAGTCACGTTTTGCGGATAGGCAACGTCAATTTCGAAGGGGGCAAAGATCACTCGCTCCGTGCCGAGATTGGGCTCCATCGGAGGCGGTAGCGATGCCTCCAGGTCAAGTGCCTTAAGTGCCTCTTCAAGAATGCTGGGAGGAATGCCTTTTGGCTCCGCTTCCGGACATGCAACGCCCAGCATGGGACCTGGCGGGCAATACTCTTCGATTGCTACGCCTTCCGGTTTTGCATCTGGCGGGCAATACTCTTCGGTTGCTACGCCTTCCAGTTGTTGTCCATCAACAGGGGGAAGTCGGCGGATACCCGTCGGTTTTGGCAGGACTTCCTCAATCGGTGTACTTTCACCGGAGATCGAAGGCGTATTCTGTCCCTGTGAGATTTGCGAAAGCGAACACACCATCAGCAGCGCGGCAAGGGAAGCACTACCATTTGTTATTGGAGATTTTCTCATGCCGTGCATTACCCCTGCCCCAGAGCTGCGACACCTTATGGCTGAGGCTGAATCGGTGGATCGGGCCTAGCATTGGAACCGCTCGTAGCCCCGTTTTCAACCAAGTTGCTCGTGCCTCGAGCATTGATACACTCTTGGATCATTTGAGCAGCCAACTTGCGGACCCGTTTCGAACATTCTTTAAGCGTCCCGTTGATGTTTTGATCAAGCAATAATCGACTGAGACGCGCAAGCACCTTGTCCTGGCACGCGCAACAGTTGCAACCGAGATAATTTGGCGGCAATTTGCCACCAATACAAGCTTTGCAGAACCCACCTGTGCAGCCATTCCTCAAAGCCAAAAGTGCTTCAAAACGGACCTCTTCAGCACAGTCATCGAGTGCATCAAGCAAAGCATCCACAACCTCTGGATAGCAAAGACAGTCCTGCTTACCGAGGAAACGAATCGCTTTGACCTTCGCCTTGATTTTCGCAGGACTCGTCTGAACAGCGAGCTTCCCAGCCACCTGCGTAGCACTCGCGGGAGGTTTGACTGGCGCCGGACTCGCGCCAGTCGCTGCTTGTGGATTCCCATCGGAAGAAATCGTGCTGCTTGAATCTGTCGTCCCATCCGGGTTGGGTGGCCCAAATGATGTGGGTGAACTACCCGGTTCTAGGCCCGTTAATGCAAGTACTGGGTCAAGAACGCCTTCTCGCATGAAACTGACAAGAGCGGTGGAATTCGCTAACCGGCCACATCGTTGGGTTACGGAACAAATCTGTTGCACCCCAAGAAAATCCCAGATCGTTCCATGACCCGCGTTTTGAACTTCCGATAGTTGCGCAAAAACAACGGAAGGACGGTGCCAAGTCAGAAGCGCTATCGCGACCACCACCATGACCTTCAGACGCATGCATGACTGCAACAAAGCATTGTCCCCTGTCAATGAGTGCATCTGAAACCATTGAAACGACCAATTGGAGCTACTTGCTCCATGGAAAGATCGACAGCAGCACCGTGGTAACTTAACGAGTTTGTATGAATTGGTTTGAATAATCCGAAAATCCGAAAAGGGGGCTCTAAAATCCGACCGATTTTTCGATGAATCGAAATAAAACCTCAAGGATCCATGGACCTGTGTTGAGGGACAATTGGCGATCTTCTTGGTGCAATGGGTATCACGTTCGAGCACAGCATGCTGATCAACACGATGCTGGGAATCAACAGCCCGCATCGCGGCGAGAACAGTCGCATCCTGATCAATTCCACCGTCAAGGTGGACGCCGCTCTCAGCGCGCCGACCGCCGTCGTCCATTCGCGCGCCGTAACGACGGGCGCGTAGAAACTTTCAGATCCATCCCAACGAGGAATTTCGGTTTGGGTAAAGTCAGTGAAACCGGAGCCCATTAGAAAAGCTGGCAGCCGGTCAACATTCAGGACTCTTGACTAGGCCGACCTCAAATTCTCAGCGTCGATTGAAGATCCAATCGGCTCTTCATGGACTCCGTCTATTTATTCCCTGCTGCCAAACGGGGCTTTTCGCTTCAGCGCGAAGAAAACGAGTCATGACCACTTTTCTTGACAGAGGGCTTTGGCGCCCCAAAAAGGTTGAGAAACCACCACGGTGGTTAGTATAATTACAACTCAATGTGAAATCCCAATACGTTAGACTCCAATCGATTCTCGAAGGGAGACTTGATGCCTGACGAAAGGGTCGGCCGCCCCAGATCCGGGATGGCCTGCAACCAACATAGTTTTCGGCATGACCAGGTCGAAGCCTGGGACAAGACAATCCAAAGGTTGGATGCCGTTTCAACAGGCAACCGAAGGCGTGTTCCCTGACGGTGAGATTGAGGGTCCTTTCGTGTTGAGGCGAGAAACAAGGCTGTGGAGGTTTGATGACAAACCAGCTGTCTTAGACCTTGGAGCTAGAGTAAGTCCATGATGGTGGCTCAGAGACAAACACGAAATGTATTCGTTATCCAAGGGAAGAGCCTCAGACATTGCATACTAGACTCCATCGGAAAGAACATTTCTTTCGAAACTTACGCACGACTTACCGTCTGCGTGAAGATGCATTGGAATGGGATGACCAGACACCAGTCGGCCACACTGACGGATGACGCTCTGGCATTGTGGCGCGAATTCCAACCCATGTCACTTGTCGATTTTCCTCAGCCTCCTTTGCAAAGCAACAACTGCTACCCCACCCAGAAACGACGCGAAGTGACGCACGGCCGAGACAGAAGGGACGCGGTGGCATCGAGCGCATCTGATTATTGCGACTGGAAGGGGGGGATTCGAAAAATTCATCAGGCGACTTCGCGTTTATGATCAATTTATGAAAGACGGATTGGGGAATCTATTCCGCGTCGGACTGTCCGAAGAAGATCGTATTCGCCTGCAAGAACCCTCGAGTATGCTTGGAACGATTTGGGGGTCACCAATTGTGGATTCCCAACCTGGAGGGGGCGAATATCCAGTATGAAATCCACCACATAACAATCACTGATGAAATGCTCATGGCTTTTTTTGACCAATCCGCGATATGCATGAATTGCCCCATCTCATTACGATTACGAGTGTGATTCCGCATGAAATAAGCCACGCGGGCAAACGGGCCGAAGACACCCCCAAATCACTTGTGACGAAGACTTAAGATGGCCTTTACCTTCCCTAGACACTGCAGCAGTTGCGTTTTTTTTTGATTTGTGGTCAGCAAATCATCTCGAACATATTCGGGCAACGCTCTTGAGAAAGATATTGCGATGAATGGCGAAATAGGAGAACTGATCTTTAGCAAAGTTGGTTATTGCAGAGAACTTCGCAAAGGTTTATTTTGTCCCAATTTTCAAGAACCGATCTATTGGATCGACTTTATTAATGATCTCTCGACGGGGGTTCGAAGTTTCTTGAGCACGGGTTCAGACAGATGGTCGTTGTACACCTTTCAGAAGCTGTATGTGGCATGCTGGATTCACCAACCAGTGGCAAAGGGGACCTTCATGATCCGTCTTGATGGTCTTTCTCGTGAGCAAAAACAAGGAATCGAAACTGCAATAGAAAGACTGTCGTGGCGACCATCTTCGCATCTTAGTACTAAAGGACATTCGGCTGCAGTTGGAGGGTGGTTTGGTATGTCCCAATTCAATTTTCTCAAGGGTGGACAGGAACTTCTGGTGCAGTATGAGAAGTGTGGGGATGATGACTGCCTGATGCTCAAATGCGAAGGGTTCACCACATATTGGGGCGCTGTGCCACACGCGCTTTCACTGTTTCATAAGCTCTTACATAAGGAGGGGAGGCCGTTTAACCCCGTGTTGGAGAAGTTTGCAGCAGATAGTCCTCTTGGCAAATCCAGGGCTGCGGAGAATTACGGCAAAGGCTGGGAGCCAATGCTTGAGACAACCCGCAGCAGTTTTAACAAATACATCACCGTGCGGAAGGCTCTCGAAGGGTTGCACCAGCACATGGTGACAGAGCGTGGTGCTGCGCTTCCGCACACGATCATCGACTACGATACAGCAGACAACGAACAACTTGCGACGACGGCCGAAGCTTTTGCCCGACATTTCGAGGGAGAAAGCGGCCTTCAGGTTTTGAGAAAGACGAAGTGGTATCGTCGCAAGTGGTATCTGCGGGATCGTAAGGATCTTGGCCCCAAGGACCAGACCGATCTGGTGAAAGAACTGCGGGAGATCGCCTTGACGCTGAGGCAGGACGCGACCAGCACGGATCGCTACTTTCTGGAGCTCTATGTTTCGCCCGAGGAACTCGACCAGACGCTACGGAATTTCAAAAACACTGCTATCGAATGCAACCGAGTATGATTGAGCCTTGGGCAATGTCGTAAAGGTGGTTAGCAAAAACGTTGGACTAGAGCTTTCTTATACGCAGAACCATCTGTGCCGAGTACAGCCATTTCTTTAAAGACTTCGGTGGAATTGGCCACGGTGTCATCGATCCCTTTCACCTCGTTACTCACTTGGAGTTTGCCACGACGGTCTTTCCAGTCTATCGAGACCACACCGATGTGATAGTCGAGGTCACTGTTCACGAAATATCCTACGAACTCATTAAAATTGTCGGTGAGCGAGATTTGCTCTTCGATCATAGGACAGGAGTTGTCGATGCCCCATAGAACATCGACGGAGGGTATCGTGACCTGCACAATGCGGTCTACTTTGAAATCCGATGGGTTGGGCGTGGCGAGGGGGAGGCAATTTGGTTGTTTTCAGGTATGCAACCACCTACAACGATGAGACCGGGTAATGCGAAGCGAAACATCGAGGATCCATCAAATCGTGCAGGGGATAGGATAGGAGTCTTTCGTTTCGATCACTCGTGTAGATGACTCGTGTAGATGACATAGACGGTGATATTTGGCGAACAGTCCGTGTTGAACCGATCTAGAGTTGGTAGCGTTCGACATACTCAGCAAAAGTATCCTCAATGGTTGCCAAGCTGACGTCGAAAGGCCGGGAATCATACTGGTGAGAGCCAAAGCGTCCTTTCGGGTTGTCTTTGAGCCACTTCGTCATGGCCTTTTCTGTGAGCCCATCCCATTCAATTCCGAAATATTGATAGATGTTTCTTGCTTCGGCTAAGGGGTCTTTCACCAACTGTTTGTAACAAACGTCCAAGTAGCGATTTCCAGGAAGGGTGCCGGCGAATCGATCTAAGTGGGGTATCAGATGCTTCCAACTCTCGATCCTCTGTCTTACATGATCGTTCGAGAGTGAACGCTCAGAATAGACAGCACGACTCAGTCGACGAAGGTTGACAGCCGAAGGAATTGCCTCGGCCGGGTGTCGGTGAATTCTTAAGAAGCATGCATCCGGGAAGACTGTGAAAATATCCTCAACGTGGTGCGAGTGATTGGGTGACTTCAGCAACAATCGCAAATTATTCGACCCTAGCTGCAGCATTTGAAGCTGTTGGCGATAGTCTCGGTAAATAGGCTCCATGTCCATCCGATTCAACCACTGACGGTAAGAGCTGAGACGCGCCTGAAGCGTAAAACTGGTGTCGACGAAAGTATTTCTTAGCAGGTAGATGCACTCTTCTGGAGAATCAGCTTCCGTATAGTGAATAGGCTTGAGTGCCGGCACCATATCGTAGAGGTTATCGCACCAGCTTTGTGCCCTAGCCCGACGCTCGGGAACGACTTCCGGATGAAGGGAGCTGGGAGGACAGGGCTCAAGCATCTCCCATATTTTCAAAGCTCGAAGCCGCGGCCCCACCGACAACAACCGATGAAGAAACGTCGTCCCAGTTCGAGGCATTCCGATGATGAACAGGGGGCTTTCAATTTTTTGTTCTGTTAGGAGGGGGTGGGCCTTTCGGAAGGCTTCGATTTGCAACCTTGACTTGAGGAGTTCATAAAGTGTTTTCTCGACAATCCGCCAGCCCCGAGCATGAAGGCCCGATTCTTTAAACGACTGATGAAGTGTTCTAAAACCCTCCAAAAAAATCGGCTTACCAAAGTCCTCGAGCGATGTTTCCTGACAAGCCCATTTCAGGAGCGTGTCGGAGCGGCGATGCTGGGGCCCCCGCCCCAACGCAACAAGAACGTTTCCCCAACCCTTGTCGACCTGAAATCTCAAGTCATTTTTGACTTGATCGGCAGGAATGTTTTTCCTCTTTCCGCTCAGAGTTTTCACAATCATTGCTGACTCACTGAATCAAGTGTAAAAAAGTCAACCTCAACTGAGGCTTCCGACGCAACGTCAGGCAATATCTCGTTGAAAACCATGCCTACGAACGGGGCAAATACCATCACACATACATCGATTCGCTGGACAATCCCATCGAGTAATCCCTACCGATGCCCGACGATCCAGCGGGGTTTACCATCAAGTCATTCAACGAAATGTTAATCACAGGCTGAGGCAATTGAGTCGGCACCCCCGACATCACCTACGGCGACTGATCTCTTCGGGATTCCAACGCGATCTCTAACCTCCACAGAAAAAATTCTGTTCGCTGCCCCAAGTGCCCGTAAGCGTAGTGCAATCGACTCTTTTTCAATCGGCTCCTCGTGCTAACTCGACATCTCTGATCGCCCGTTCTAATTGTTGAGCGAGGATCTTACAGTTGGGTTGTTCGAGAAAGGTATAGTGGTCACCTGCCACGGGAATGACTTGCAATTTGGGGACCACTCTGTTCCAGGCCAAGCGGCCGTCAAATTTTCCTTCAAAGTTATTGTCTCTACTTTGGAACAAAACGGTTCGATCGTCGTACTTGTTGGCGACATAAGCATTTAGATCCTGCACCGCGCGCTGAACTAAGGTATTCTGAGCTTTCACAGTATCCGTATCGACAGACTCATAAAAGTGACGCTCGGCCAGCCCCAACCTCCCGAGCAGGATCTTGCTCGCATGGCGAGTCACCCTCTTCACCGCAGCCAATTCAATACCTTCCTGAGACGAGAGTACTTTCTTGGCATGAAAGACCGTGTCACTGCCGAGGCGTTTGATGTCTCGGAGTGTCTGAGTCACATCGCCCAGGATCTGCTCCTGCTTTCGGTAGGAACCCAAGGGAAAAAAAGTGTCAAAAAGGACAAGTAGTCCCACATCTTTGCCTCTTCGTTTTAATAGCTGGGCCATCTCAAAAGCCACTACCCCACCTGAGGACCATCCACCCAAATAGTAAGGTCCCTTGGGTTGGTGTTCGACCAGGGCGTCGACATAGTCAACGACCATCTGGTCGAGAGACTCGTGGAGCGGCTCTCGGCCATCGAGCCCCTTGGCTTGAATACCGTAAAAAGAAAACTCCTGGTCGAATTCTCTGGCCAAGTCCCTGTAGCAAAAAACAGTTCCGCCAGCCGGATGGACACAATAAAAAGAAGGACGTCCCTCCCCTTCCCGAATGGGGACAATGGTTTCCCATTTGGTCTCCCAACCTTCTGTCCGGATCAGCGCCGCTAATTTTTCAACCGTTGGAGCTTGAAACAAAGTACTGACTGGGAGTCTTTTTTCCAGGAGTCGCTCGATGGCGTTGAAGATACGAAGGGCAACCAGCGAATGCCCACCCAAGTCTATGAAATCGTCGGTGACCCCGATGGGTCTTACTTTGAGTGCTTCCTCCCAGATCGCAGTGAGCAATCCCTCCAACGGCTCACGAGGTAAAATCAAACTGTAGCGAGGCTTACTTGAGGAGAGGTCAGACAGCGAACCCCAGTCGACCTTACCCGTCACGGTCATGGGAATGTTTTTGACCTTAAGGATGAGCCTTGGCACCATATAGTCGGGTAAGGATCCCCTCAAAGCTTCGCGAAGTTCTTCAGGTGTGGTATGCGATACAGATTTAAGCACAACGTAGGCGACGAGATAATGAGAATCTTGATCTACCTGGCAGCCGACCGCGCACCTCAAAACATCCTCGAAATTCAGGAGGCAGCGTTCCACGCCCTCAGGCTCCACTCGGAAGCCACGAATCTTGACCTGCCTGTCCTCTCGACCTAAGAACTCCAGAACACCGTCTTCGCTGAAGCGGCCCCGATCACCGGTCAAGTAGAGTCGTTTCTCAGCCGTTGAGGAATCGGGGCAAAAACGCCCTGATTCATCTTTTGGCGAGAGGTAGCCCTGGCAAAGTCCTCCCCCTCCTATCGCAATCTCTCCGATTTGGCCAGTTGGAACGGGAGAGTGGCCTTGCCCTAGAATTTTCAGAGTACAAAAAGGAAGAGGGCGACCAATGGGTATTCCCTCCTCCCGATTGAGGTCTCCTACTTCTATCCTGTGCAGGCTAGAAAATGTCGTTCCTTCGCTTGGTCCGTAACCATTATAAAAGTGGGTCCGAGGACAGTGAGCTAAGGCGATTTCTAAATGCCGCGGCGAAAGGACTTCACCGCCACTGACGACTTGGTCGAGAGCACTCAACAAACCGGGAGACTCATCGACGATAAGGTGAAAGAGTGAAGCCGTGAACCACGCGGTGGTGACCTTCTCTCTCTCCAACGTACGTGCTAATCCCGTGAGGGTAGGAGTTGTCTCTCCGTGAAGGATCAAGGTCGCTCCGGTGAGAAGGGCGCCCCAGATCTCAAAGAAAGAGGCGTCAAAAGCTGGGGAAGAGGCATGCAGAATCCTCTTTCCAGGACCCAATTCCAGCTCATTCAAGCCTTGAACCAAAGCTTGGATGTTGATGTGACTGATCTTGACACCTTTCGGAGTCCCGGAGGTTCCGGAGGTAAAGATGATGGTGGCCATACTCTCCGGATCACTCTCGTCCGTTGGGACCACCGTTTCTCCATTAGATGCTAGGCTCTGAAAAAGCTCTTCGGGTTTGATCGTTGGAATTTTCGCTGACCCAAATTCACCGTGGGTGACGAGTAGCTCAGCGCCGGCCTCCTTTAGCAGTTGTTCTTTTCTGGCAGGTTTGTCGTTGGGATCGAAGGGTAGATAGCTCGCTCCCAGTTGCAAGATGCCCAAAACGCAAGCTACAAAATCGTGGTTTCGTCTCAAGCAAACGGCTACGCGAGAATTAGCTTTCACACCCCTTGCACGCAGAGCACCAACTACCGCTACGACGTTAGCTCCCAGTTCTCGGTAACTGTACTGAGCACCGTCCTCAACCAAGGCTAGAGCTTGCGGTCCGGCCTGAACCTGCTCCCAAAAGGATTGGGGAATTGTTTTTCTCAAACATTTTGAGTCCGGAGAAGGAGAGGATTTTTCTTTCCCAAGAGATTCCTCAGTCAGTCTCTGAAGGAATCGCAGAAAGTGACGTTTCAGCTGTTGGATCTCGCTATCACTCAAGACATCGGTGCGATACTGGAGACGACAATAGCTCCGTTCTTTATCGCTCAAGACGGCGAAGACGAGATCGTAGAACTGTTGAGGTGGCTCGAGGGAGCGAAATTCCAGGGACAGCTCAGGGAGGCCCTGCCCCTCTGATCCGATCGACTGATACTCAAGAACGCATTGGAAGAGCGGGTTGACGCCTGGCTGTCTCGAAGGCGCTAATTCTCGAACCAAGTCCGGAAAAGGAAGGTCCTCGTATTCGAGCGCTCCATAGACTTGCTGTTGCACGTCGTGGAGAAGTTCTTCGCGACCCTGCCCTTCGCTAGGGAAAGTCAAACGGATAGGCATCGTGTTGACGAAGAGGCCAACCGTACTCTCGCTGCCGGATTCGGTCCGCCCTTGCAAAGGCACACCAAAAATAACAGAGTCCTGTCGAGTCTGTTCCCTGAGACTCTGAGCGTAGGCGGCGCAGAGAAGCGTGAAAGGGGTCACATTGGCTTTTCGCGCACTCGCTTCAACCGCACTCCACAGAGGTGGTTCAAGATCGAAAAATAAACTGGAACTGGAAAATCGCGTCGGACAGGTGTCTGAGTCTCGAGGGAAAAGGACCGGTGGTTCATGACTCAAACGCTCCTTCCAGTAAGTCATGATCTCTTCCCGATTGTTTTCGAGTCGCATTCTTTGATTCTGGACGAAATCGTAGTAACGATCGAGATTGCAATCGGCGAATGAGTCCCCTTCCTTGAGTTTGCTGTAGTGTTCGTAGATTTCTGCGCGAATCCTTTTGGTGGAAACACCATCGACGGCAATGTGGTGGGCAACAACTAAAAAGTGATGTTCTTGTTCCGAAAGCTTTAAAAGCCGTCCTCGAATCAGAGGTTGTCCGTCCAAGGCGAATGGCTCCTCCCGAAGGGAAGTCAAGAGAGCCTCAACCTCGGTTTCGGAAGCCACGTCCTGAACCTGAAAATCGACCTCGAGATCCTCGACAACGACAGCTTTCAAGTCATCGTCTTCGAATTCGAAGCGCGTCCTGAGGCTTTGGTGAGAGTCCAGAACACGTTGCAGAGCGTCTCCGAGGAGACTCCCCTTCAGAGGACCTAACAGACGATCCGACCAAGCGACGTGATGGGTCGCTTCCAGATTATAGGTTCGCTCCAGATAGTAGATCCCTTCCTGGGTCGAGGACGGGTTAAAAGAGCGGTGCTCCGTGATCGGATTCTCTCTGAGGCCCGGTGAGCCAGACTCCAAATGTTCCGGAAGCCCCTTGACCACGGTCACCACCGAATTATGCCGAGAACTCTGCAGTTTCCAACGAGCAAAAATTTGGGCAAACAGACGGCTGCCTTCCTTGGCTGAGAGGTACTGCAAACCGGTGGTCTCAACAATGTCTTTCACCCCACCACGAACGGCCATTCCTTCGTCCGCCCATGCCGTCCATTGAATGGAAAGGACAGGTACTTGGGGTTGCTGAAAACCGTCCAGCAAAGCGTTAGCAGCTGCGTAGTCGGCCTGTCCCGGTGTCCCAAAGTAAGCCGCGACAGACGAGAATTGCACGATACCTTGAAGCTTAGACAGGGATAGCGCCTGGACCAGCAATTCCAAACCCAGGTTCTTAGCCCGAAAAACCTCTCCCAGATCTCGGGGATCTCGTTCTAGAAAGGGGCACATGGAACCCAAACCTGCGGCGTGAAAAAGATAGTTAATTGGGCGATCGTGAAGCTGAGCTTTCCGGACGGCTTCAGGATCGGAAATATCACAGCACAAGTATTCGACTCTCTGCGAACTGTGTTGTTCTACCCAATCTGGGACTTCCGGCCGCCGACCAAGTAAAAGAAAACGCGATGGGCTGCTATCCAAGAGTTCTCTGACCACTCGGGATGCGATACCTCGACCGCCACCGCTGACCAAAATGAGATCCTCCGCCCCCAATTCGTAAGGCGGAGAGTAATCGTCCAGTTCTGCTGAATCTAAAGCCAGCAGCGTTTCAACTTGGGATTGCCCTGAGCCTTTCACCCAACGCCCGATTGCGAGTTCGCCCAACACCCTGTCCAGCAGCGCCGGTGGAACCTCGCCGACCTCCAAATGATGATAGGAAAACTGAAGCGAACGTACGTCTTTGTGCGCAGACCTCAAGAAAGCAGTGAGAGCCCGAAAACTCGCCAACAATTCATTTCGTTCTTCTCCATAGCTGACTACGGCAAAACGCGCTTCGCCGCCTTCCTTGGCCCGTGCTTGAATCGCTTTCATGATGCCAGGCAGGAGATTCTCTCTCAGCTCTTTGCTGCCCGGAAGACGTCCCAAGTACAAACGGTGTTGACTGTCTCCGTTGAGTCCACCGAGGGATCCTGTTTTGCTTGACCATTCTTGACGAGACCAAGACATATCCCAAGGCTCTGCCTGCTCGAATACCGGGCAATTCCGCAATTCAAAACAGCGGACGGGGACGTCGGCAGACTCAACAGGTCCGAGGGATTCGCTTGCTTGAAGAATCATCCGAATACTGTTGAGCCCGCGGAATCCCCGATGTTTCGGTGGGAGGACCGAGCCTCTCAGTTGGGAGATAATCGAAATGAGCTTCAGTGAGTCCAGGCCCAGCTCCGCATCGAATTCCACATCCAATCCCAAGCGAGACTTCGGGTAACCCGTGACGGCTGAGACCACGTTCCGCACCTGTTCTTCCGGGGATAGGCCGGCTACAGGAGTTTCTGGTTCGTTGTCCCACAACGAGTTGTTCCGGGGACGGCAACGGGTCAACGGGGGACGCTGAAAAGAGAGAGGCTCCCGTAGTCTCCGCTGCAAATCGGTAACATTCTGCAAAAGCCCCCGGTCGCCTTCATCGAGGGAGAGCACCTGAAATGGCTTGCCCGCAAGAATGTCCTTGATCAAAGCGCCAAGGACACGTCTGGGACCTACCTCCACGAAACGACGTATCCCTGCTTCGTAGGCCAGTTCTATTTGAGAAACAAAATCTACGGGCGCTGCGACTTGGGAAGCCAGCAGAGATGCGACGCGCTGGTGAGCCTCTGGATTGAGTTGCTCTCCAGTTCGAGAATGGGGATAAAAAGTACGTTCCGAATTGGCGGGAATAGGAACTCGCGGACACTTCAACGCTAATCCCAAGAGATGAGCTCTCATGGGCTCGACAGCGTGGCTGACATAACTCGAGTGAAAGCCTCGGTCTACCATCAGATGAGCGGTACCCAGTCCGACCTTCTTGGCCAAGTCAGCGGCTTCTTTTAAATTCTCGGGTTTTCCCGCAACCACTAACTGGGAATAGGAATTAATGTTGGCGATCTCAAGTTTGGGGTCCATTCCGTGAACCAAATCCAGGGCTCTTTCTGCGTTACCTAACAGACATAAAAGGGAGCTTTCTGGGCCGTTTCCTTGACTCATGATTCGCCCCCGGACCGTCACAGCTTTGACCGCCTCCTCAAACGTGATCGCACCGGTTGCGTAGAGCGCCGTGTACTCGCCCAAGGAATGGCCCAAAGCAAGGTCACAATCAATCCCAGTTTGCGACCTGAGTGTCTGCAAGAGGGCTGCGGAAACACAGAACAGAGCCGGTTGAGCCAGAACCGTATTCCGCAGCGCGGCGTCCTGCGCAGGGCCTTGGGTGGAAGGATAGAGGGCCTCCAGAAGACTTAATCCCGTCTCTTGTTGAACGATCGATTCGGCCGCCTCGAAAAGGGGACGAACTTCCGCTGTATCATACAGCTCAGACAACATGCCAGGGTACTGAGAACCTTGACCAGGAAAAAGAAAGGCGATCTCCCCGGAAAGTGAAGGCAAACTCCCAAACAAATAGTTCTCAGGCTGCACCAAGGCCGTACGGGCCCCGGATGGAGGTGTGGACAAGACCAAGGCAAAATTGGTACCGCCAAAGCCGAAGCCACTCACAGCAGTCTGGACCACCTCTTCTTTCACGGACGTAGGTCGCTGGACGACAGTCAAACGTTGTTCTGCTTTGAGAAGGCCAGTGCCGGGCTCCTCAAAGTTCGTTTGAGGTGGCAGGAGTCCACAGTTGATGGGAATGAGGGCGTTGAACAGTCCAGCCATGCCGGCTGCCGTCCGAAGGTGCCCAACGGAGGCTTTGGCCGAACCCAAGCTTAACGGCTGTTCTGGCTGTCGTTGAAAAAATTGGTCCAGAGAGGCAAGTTCCGTAGGGTCTCCGATCGATGTCCCGGTTCCGTGGCACTCCACGTAAAGCGTGTCGCTGGGCTTGAAGCTACCTTGAACGTAAGCCCTCTGCAGAGCCCGTAGTTGACCAGAAGTTTGAGGTGCGGTGATTCCTGCACCGGCTCCGTCGGAGGAACTGCCAACGTTATTGAGCACTGCATAAATCGTGTCGTCATTACGCAAGGCATCGTGAAGTCTTTTGAGGATGACGATCCCACAACCCTCACCCAGGACAAATCCATCAGCCCGTTCTTCGAAAGGAAAGGAGCCCAGCTCGGCCAAAGCCGTCACCTTGCTGAAGAGAACGAAAGCATCGGCGGTCATCCAAGTATCCACCCCACCACTGACAACCAGGTCACACTCCCCGGTTCGTAGCGAGTTCACCCCGCAGTCGATGGCCGCGAGGGATGATGCACAGGCAGCGTCGATTGTGATGTTGGGACCATGGAGGTCGAAGGCCCAAGCGATCCGTCCGGCTACAAGGTGAGTGGAGCGTCCGGGAAGGCTGTCTGGAGTTAGCGCGTAATCCGGAAATTTTTCCAAGTAACGTTGAAAGAGCCCCTCTAAATCATTTTTTTCGCCGTCTTCTGTTAAGCCGCGAAGCCGGTGGAAAATCCGTCGAGTCCCAAAAGACTCACATTGAGCCTCAGCAACATCGCAGCCTGCAGTAGCGGCTACAAAGACCCCGGCTTTCTCGCGGTCAAAGTCACTGCAAAGCAGCCCGGCGTCATCAAGCGCATCACGCGTACAGAGGAGCGAGAGGAGCTGGGGGTAGCTCATCGTCTTCAGGGTCGCGGGAGGAATCGCTAGGAAATCGTAGTCCTCCTGGAACTCCTCAAGCAGAGCTGCCAGCTTGGAATAACTGGACACCTCTCGGTCTCGATTCTCGGAATAAAAAAGTTCTTGCTCCCACAACCAATCGGGAATTTCTCGGATAAAACATCGTTTTTTAAGAATATTGTGGAAGTAGCCCTTGAGAGTGCGACTCCCGGGCATTCGCAAACCGACTCCCACGATGGCGATGGGAACACTGGGGCCAAATTGCTTTTGATCGGGCAGTGAAGAAGAGTAACGCAACTGTCTTTAACCTAGCAAATAACAATTACAGAAGGATCATTGCTAGGAGCCATAGAATGAAAAATCGTCCAGCAACCCTGTACTATCCTAATTACCAAATCCGAAGACTTCAAAACCTCACTCGCACAAATTCCTGTATAGATTGATGAACCGAAGAAGGCCGCATTAAGCTCTATAAAGCTTAATGACGGACTGTTAGGAATTTTGGTCACACACCGTACTCGCAGGACGAATCGATCGAGCTCCCCGAAGAAGCGCATCCAAATCGAGGTGCAAGTCATCCACGTCAGCCAGTGCCCTCAGTGTTGAAGCCTGCCATCCAGCCACCATGATTCAAGATTTCCGCGATGATGCCGTCCGAAGGCCGTTCCAGGAACGCACACCCTTCATCTGACCGCCAAACGGTTGAAAAGAGAATCGGTCCACCTCATGCCTTCGCATCCTGGCCCCCACAAGAGATTAAGATGGATAATCATAACAAGGTCTCGCGTCGAACGTTTTTGATCCCCCGGGGTCGCTTCAGCAACTGCAAAACTGGCGGCAGCATGAAAAATAATGGGCGTGCAACGGATCGTGCGGCATTAGATGGGTTGTTGCGACGATTGATAAAAGGATGTGCAATGCGATCTCGGGTTCGAATTTTTATTTTTGTCTTCACTGCGACGAGCAGTTTTGCGGTAGCTCATTCCCGCCCCGCGGATGACAAGCCCAACGTCGTCATCTTCATTTCCGACGACCAAGGCTACGGCGACATGGGCATCCATGGCAACAATTTCATTCATACGCCTCGCCTCGACCGGATGGCGCGCGACGGCGCGCGGCTCGACCGCTTCTACGTGTCGCCCGTTTGCGCGCCGACCCGCGCCAGCCTGATGACCGGCCGTTATCACCTGCGCACGCGTGTCTCGTCCACAAGCCTCGGCCACGAGGTGATGAATACCGAAGAGGTCACCCTTGCCGAAGTTCTGCGCGGCAACGGTTACGTCACGGGCGCCTTCGGGAAGTGGCACAACGGTCACCACCCGCCGTACCACCCCAACGGCCAGGGCTTCGACCACTACCTGGGCGTTTGCCAGGGCCACTGGAACAACTACTTTAACCTGCTGATGGAACGCAACGGTCAGCCCTACCCCACGCACGGATACACGTCCGACGTGCTGACCGATCACGCCATGGAGTTCATCAAAACTAACCGCGACAAGCCGTTCTTTTGCTACGTGCCTTACAACGTGCCGCACACGCCTTTTCAGGTGCCCGACAAGTACTATGACAAGTACGCCGCAGCGGGTTTGAATGCGAGCGACGCGAGCGCGTACGGCATGTGCGAAAATATGGACCTCAACGTTGGGCGCGTGCTCGATCAGCTCGACGCGCTGGGTATCGCGAAAAACACAATCGTGATCTACATGTCCGACAATGGCCCGAACTCAGGAAAAAAAACGCCGCGTTTCAACGCGAACATGAAAGGTCGCAAGGGCTCGGTGCACGAAGGAGGCGTCCGTGTGCCGTTTTTCATCCGCTGGCCCGGGCAGATCGCGTCGGGACAAGTCATCGATACGATCGCGTCGCACATCGATGTGCTTCCGTCTCTCGTCGAGCTGACGGGAACAAAAATGGGAAAGACCCTGCCGCAAGACGGCGTGAGTCTCGTGCCACTGATCAACAACAACAATCAAGAACCGGCGGGATGGCCGCAGCGCATGATCTTCTCGTCGCAGACGTCACCTGGCCACCAATGGCCAGTTCCATCGCTTCATGAGGATTTGGCGAAAACAAAGATTTCGGTGCGCACACCGAGATACCGCGCCGTGACAGAACGCAAGGACGCTGACGGGAAAGCCATCTGGCAGCTGTACGACATGCAGGATGACCCAAGCCAGAAAAACGACATTGCCAAGAAGAACCCGCGTGTACTCGCCGACCTTACCGCCGCTTCCGACGCTTGGTTCGCCGACGTAACTCGTAACGGTTACGGCTTACTGCCCGCGCCCATCGGCGGCGTGGCCCACCCGATTATCAACGGCTATGAAACCGTGCTGCTCAACGCGCAAGACGCACAACTCGAATCGCGCAGCCTGACAACGGCGTGGGTCCACAGGCTCGGCAACAACGGTTGGATCGATAATTGGACGACGATGGACTTCACCCCATGGTGGCAAATTGACGTGCGCGAGTCTGGCAAGTGGGACGTGACGATCCACTACAACGCGGCTGCGGACGCCGTCGGCACGAGGCTGCGCGTTAGCGCTGGCGATCAAGCGATCGAAGCAATCATCACGCAAGCATTGGTCTCTGATCCGCTGCCACGCCCGAATCGCACACCCATGCGACACTACATCGACAAAAACTGGGCGACGCTCAGGGTGGGTCAGCTGAAATTTGAGATGGGCGCCGAGCGGTTGCGCGTCGAAGTGATCAGCCAAACTGGCAAGCTGGTGATGCAGCTCAAAGACATTGTGCTGACCCGGCCGCACTAACGGTGTTTGGTGGTGAGGTTCAATCGAGAAACCGGAGACACTGCTGCGCAGGAAAGGCGAGTGTGCTTCAAAGGCTACGCGATCGGGCAGATGGAAAAGGTCAGGCGATCCATTGCGATGGGGCCGATTCTAGGCGAGAGTTTTTCAGATTGTTTAATAAACCAAACTGATCTTCATCTGACTGGGATTTTGTTTCGTTCATAGCGGATGGCAGGATCGCGGAGCGGATTGTTTTGTTTCGGCGAACGTCGATCTTTATTTAGCTGGATGACTGTTGGATCCGACTTGCAAATAATGCGATGCCCAGTTTAAATGTTGGACCTCAACCAGCCATTCTACAGTCGACGGAAAAATCATTTGATTAATCTTCTCATCACCAGAGATGGAGACGGGTCCATCGGTTCACTTTTGGCCGTTGGATTAACGGGGTCGAAAGAGCCAGATTCATTTCCCGGGCGAAGAAACGACCAACTTGGTTGTAACGCCCCCCTTTGTCGAATGATAAAAATCGCTTTGCCGTTGATGGTCCTGTGATTGAGAGCCGAGTCGAAAATCGAAAAGAAGGGTGAAAATGCCGAAGTCGCGATTTACGCCTTCTAGGAGAAGAAACCAATGATTTTCATCAAGTCGAGGTCCTGAAGACATGAGAATCCATCGAGTTGATCTCATTGTTTTTCCGGTGATACTTCTGACCGGCATCCTGCTCGGTTCGGTGCAGGTCGCCTCCATGCCCGGCGTCCCTTCCCACGGCCGGTATCACGCCAGTGATATGGACGATCTCCAGGAGCAGCTCCTCGGACACTCCGTGTTGCCGAAGCCCTGGTCCGCGGCCTCCGATCACCCCGGATGGCTCGCGATCTGCGGCCTGTACCAGAGGGTATCCACCGCGACCGGACTTCAGGGGATGAGGCTCTGGAATCGCTTGACGCCAGTGTTTCTAGGGCTTAACCTCTGCCTCTTTCTGGGCTTGACCCGCCAGCTCCGCTTCAATCGTCTGCAAGCCCTGGCCCTGACCGCGGTACTGCTCGCGTCCGGTGCCACCATCACCTGGAGCGTGGTTCTGGAAACCCATGTACTCGCCCTCACCAGCCTTCTTCTCCCTGCCCTGATCCTCACCAATCGACGATTGACGTCGCGACTCTGGAGCCGGCCTAACCCGGCGGATGTTGCGACCTACGGCGTAGCCATCGCCATCGCAACATCGATCACCATCACCAACATGATGCTCGCGATTCTGGCGGTGATTCCAGTCAACTTCCTCCGACATCCAAGCCCCGCTCGTCTCGTGACCCGAACGATTCGACGACTCCCCACCCTGATATCGGCGAGTCTGGTCGGCGTCGGAATCCTGGCATTCGTTCATCTCATAAGCTGGTATATGCACCAGGATCGGAATATGCCGCAGTTCCTTGAGGTGCTGGGGGAACGCCGCCTGCTTCAAAGCATGAGAGGTTCCTGGTGGGACTCCATCCTGTCACTGGCTTGGATCGCACCACCAATAGACGCCTACAGCGGTAGACCTGAGTACCTCCAGATGCTGTCGCTCGAACGCAACTGGTCGACTGCCCCTGCGTACCTCTCGGGCCTCGCCGTGTTGTTCCTGACGATCTGCTCGTTCCGCGTCGTATCCGCACGCACGATGTTCATACCGGCTTTCGTGCTCTTCGGTGTCGTTCTGCATTCCGTCTACGGACTCGGCGAATCATTTCTCTTCGCAGCAAATTATACGTGGGCGAGTGTAATCTCCGTCGGCCTCCTCGGCCGCGCCGTGATGCCTCGTCAACTCGGGTGGATCGCCTTTTCCGTCGCCCTGATCATGCTGATCGTGAATCTCCTGATCTGGAAACACGGCCTCGACTGGATCATCGAAAACAACTACCTCCTGCCGCCCGCCCACTGATTGTTGCAGAATCGTCCCAAGATGTTCTTCGAGATCATTAGCCGCATGGGGAGCCAGTGCTTCGGCGAGCACTGACAGGAATTTTGATTTCGAGCCATACCCGCAGGGCGAATCGATCCAGCTACCCGAATAGGAGGCATCACAGCGGAGGGCAAACTTTGGATCTGCTTACTTCAAACAACCTGACTAGCTGAACAACTTGGAATAGTGCCTGTACCAATCACTTTGAAATCGCTCCTTTGGATCGTACTTGAGTTTCAACTTCAGGAATTCAGAAAATTGCGGATAGCAGGTTTCCACCTGTTGGCGAGTTGCCCATCGATGGTAAGTCAGATAGAAACATCCGTCATACTCGATCACTCGGTCGATTATTCGGCGAAAGTCTTCCTGGGCCTTGCAGATTCCCTCGCACGTATGGGGCACATGTAAGTTGCAAACAATACAGATACAGCGTTCCCTCGCCCAAGCGAGAAAACTCTCCGTATCTGGCTCGATGAACCGGATCGTTCCGTAAGTCATATCCACCTTATGTTGGACAAAGTCTTGCCGAACAGACTTCATAAACGGAATGAAGTTTTCCTTGGTAACATAGACCTCCGTGATCATTTCTGTCTCGTTGGCGTTTGCAACCGCTTCGATGTAACCCTCGATCACGTTAGAGAGTTGATGGGAATCGGACCAGTAGACCTGACCGGAGGTTCCCAGATAATACTGTTCGTACTTGCTGAACGCCTGCTCTTTATCCGTGCGAACCATCCGATACATCGCAGCCCAATCGGAACCGGACATGTGTTTCGAGTTTTCAGGTACCGGGATCTCTTCATCGACGGGCTTGTAACAGGAAAAGACGCCCGGATGAAACTCTTCGTCGCCCCCAAGGTTGACCGAATATTGACAATCACCATAGAGAAACCCGTCTTCAATCGCCGCTTCGACGTTGGGTAACAGATTTTTGACGGCGATTACCTCCACCCTACGCTTTACAACCTGTCGCGGAACGAGTCTCAGCGTCACCTGCGTAACAATGCCGAACAGACCATATCCGCCAATAGCCAACGAAAACAGTTCCCGGTTTTCCTGTCGGCTGCATCCGAGCTTTTGACTGGCATGATTAACAAGAGTGAAGGATTCGATATCGCTTATCAACGGTGGAAATATCAAGCCTCGACCATGGATATTGGTCGACAATGAACCTCCAATCGAGACGTTATCGACGCCCGTCTGTTTCTGTCGAACGGCCCAAGTTTTCGAACTGCCGGCCTGTTCCCCGTGCAGGTAGTCAATCAACTCCGGCCACATCAATCCGCTTTCCACGGTGAGTAATCCGTTTTCGCGATCAAAATGGACAACCGCCTTAAATTCGCTCATGTCGAGCAGGATCGTTCCCGTTCCGAATTGTTGTCCGCCCATTGAATGCCGGCCACCCGCTATCGATATCGCCAGATCGAGTTCCTCGGCCATTTTGAGGGCCTGCAGGATGTCGGACTCTGATTCAGGAACGATCACCGAATGAACCTGTGTCGAGTTCAGCTGTGATTGAATGTCGTTAACTTCTTCCATGACTGGCACCTCATTGCTTTCAATTTCCCGAATTTGGGTGGACCACCAACGCAATGTTCTCACCGATTGCCAAGGTGGCTTGGCGATTTTTTTCAGTCAACCATTCCAACCGCAAGTCCTGGTGTGTTTTGTGTTCAAGTAACTGAAACCCTGATTTTGCCAGGAATGCAGGCAACTCAGAGCTCTTGATTCCCCAGGTAAAACGCTCGTGCTGAAATGCCAGCCACAGCGATGTTGCGAGCCGTTCGTTCTGAAAACTGAAATTCTGAGGTTTCAGCTCCTCCATGTAGGTGAAAATAAATTTTGAACCCAATGCTTGCGCTGCGATGCACTGCAACATTTCCCGAACACGTGCTTCGCTCAAGTACATTGCCAGGCCTTCGGCAATAAAGAGCGTTGATATTTTGGGATCGTATTCCGGACAACCAGCGAGCGCGGAGGCTAGGGTTTGACAGGACAGGTCAACGGCGAAGAAATGACACTTTCCCGAGGCGAGCTGAAAACGTTCGATCGCAGCCGTCTTGACGATCTGCGTAGCGGGATGATCCAGTTCGATGATCGACAGCCAGGGCATCTCGGCCGACAGACGAAGACTTAGTGTGTCGAAACCGGATCCGATGATAACGATTTGATGGATCCCCCCCGAAACGGCCGATCGTACAAGCGACTCAATACACCGCTTACGTAGCACCTGATGCAAGTAGATACCGGGTACCGAACCAGCCTGGAGTACCTGGCATTGTTTCAGCAGCATAGCGCGTCGCAATCTCGCACTGCCCCAAAAACGTTGGGAATTAATGTGCATGGTCATGGCCGCCGTATAACGACTTAATGTCTCTGGTACTTCGATCGACAAGGCAGGTTGTTGGGAAACCCAGTAGATCCCGTTGGACACAAATTTGGCAGTTCGACTGGCCTGATCTTGCTTCATGATTGCAAACCGAAACGCCGGCTGAGGGGTAGTAAAGTTGGGTCGCTAAAAATTGTCATCGTAGTAGCTGAAAATCGAATTTCGCTCGCTAAGTTGGGTGGCTCAACCCTCCAAACATGATCGCCTGCAAGAATCATCGAATGGCGTGTCGCCGGCATTGCTTCAGCAGCCGATCACTGCGTGGTAGGGGGTTTGCCCACCCGTTGCGATGAAATGTCGAGATTCGCCAAAATCATTTGTGCAGACGAATTTACGCTTTCGATAGGCGACTAACCACCGGAAAAAGAAAAAAAGCCGAGGAACTTTCGGGCAGGCTGTGATTGCGTGTTGAGCAATTCGACGACCGTGGTAAGCGGAATATTCCGCGTTTTCGACCGCATCCGCGGTAAGCGGGGACGGCAGCACTCAATAATGTCGCGGGGACCAGTTTGTCTGTGGCAGCGCAAACTGTTGTCGAAGCCGGAAACGGTCATCACCGAAGTAACATTGAACCACCATCTACGCGAAGCAGCTCAGCTTCGGTCAACTCAAGAAGTCTGAGACGCGGCTGATCAACGTATTTCATCGCCGACTCTAATCATCGATTGGAGGCGATTATTAGCGCGTTCGCTCAGTAATCGATTGATTATCTCAATCATTTTATCAACGTTTGGATGTTCCAAGATACTGACATGATCTCCAGGTACGGCATGAATTCCTAGCTGGTCAACAAAGCGATTCCAGCCCCGATCTGGAGGCAATCCATGTAGCAATCCTTGTGTCTTCGCGATAATCAGATCTACCCGACCAGCATAGGATTCGGGTTGGTAATCTCGACAGGCAGCATAAACAATTCGCATCAACTCACGATTCTGCACGGGTAAGATTGTTTCATCCCAGATATCGGAAAACTCCACCGAGGCAGATGCGGGCGAACTAATTTGACGCCAACTTCTTCGAGTAAACCGAAGCGCCCGATCGAAAAATGACGAATCGGAAAAGCGTTTCCATTCTTCCAGACACCAAGACGGGAAATTGGCGGCGATTCGATATCTTTTTCTCAATCGCCCCGCAAAATCGATTTTCTGCCCACGCGTCCCTGGACCAATATCGATCACCACGAGTAGATCAATTTGAGCGCCCCGTGCGGCAAGAACGCTGGCAACCTCATACGCCATCATCCCGCCATAAGAAAAACCCATGAGTGCATAGCTCCCGGTGGGCTGATAGGCCTGCAACGTATCGGCAAGAATGACTGCCGTATGGCGGAAGTCCCGAAAGTGATCAATGAACTCTGCTTCCAAACAGGGCTGAACGCCAAAACTCGGACAGTCGATTGACTCCACGATGGCTGTCGAGATCACGGTTTCCCCTGTAACCCCCGGCATAATAAACAGCGGGCGACCTTGGCCGTTCTGGCGCAAGGGCACAACTTCGGCTATCTCCAAACTTGAATTTGTTTTTAAGCTGCAATTCGAGACGAGCTTAGCACAGTGAGCGATCGTACCCTGTTGAAACAAAAGCGCAAGTGGGATCTTTCGCCCCCACTTTTGATCAATCCGACCGAATATTTCGAGGGCCAAAATCGAATCGCCCCCGAGTTCGAAAAAGTTGTCGTGAACACCGATAGAATCAACGCCAAGTATTTCCGACCAAATCGTCGCTAGTTCTTCCTCGGTCCCATTGCGAGGTGCAACAAATTCACTATCAACTTTTGGACGAGAATAATCCAAATCCGGTAGAGCCCGGCGATTAACTTTGCCACTCGGTCCCAGCGGCAGCTTATCGAGCACAACAAAGCGTGCCGGGATCATAAAACGGGGAAGTTTATTCTCGAGATAGCGTCGCAGTTGCCCGATTTCAAAGGCGGGTTCGCCTGAAGTCGCCACATAGGCAATCAATTGATTAGCACCCAAACGATCCTTTCTGGGAACCACGACTGTCGCAGTGACCAGTGGATGTCGTCCGAGCACCTCCGCAACATGCCCCGTTTCTACTCGATAGCCACGAATCTTCGTCTGTTCATCACCGCGGCCAAGAAATTGCACAAACCCATCGGCCAAATATCGAACACGATCACCTGTGCGGTAAAGAACATCGCCACCGGATTTAGAAAAGGGATCAGGTACGAATCGTTCGGCTGTTAAATCGGGTCGATTCAAATAGCCGCGAGAAATCCGTCCGCCAACATACAATTCACCCGCTACTCCACATGGCACGGGTTGTTGATGCGCATCCAGAATGTAGATTCGTTGGTCTTTATGACGTCGTCCAATCGTATCGCTGATTCCGATGTCCGATCGCGTCAAATCGACGGTGGTCGCACCAGGGGCTTCGGTGGTCCCATAGATGATTTCCAAAGTTGCATCGAGTCGGGTCAAAAAATCGTCTCGCATTTCAACTGATAGATGTTCACCGAAACAGATTACACGATTCAAAGATGTACACCGTTCCACACCCGGAGTATTCAAAATTTGCCTTAACATCGAAGGTACAAAATTTGTCATATTGATTCGGTGCTCTACCATGAAGTCAACGATCCGGCTGCTCTCAAGTCGAATTTCAGGGGGAGCGATCACAATCATGCCACCGGTCGTCAGTGGCATGAACATCTCCGCTTGAAACGGAGTAAGCCCAATTCCAGCTTTCATCAAGTGTCGGCTTTGAGGTTGACCATCTTTCCTTTGCGGACGCAGCAGACTCTTTCCGTGTAGTGCCACAACCGCTTTGGGTTCGCCCGTCGATCCAGAGGTGTAGAAGACGGTGGCAGAATTGTTAATCAGAAGTCGGTTGCGTGGGCGCTGCTGGCTTTCGGCAGATAGGACAGATTCCCATTCAGTGTCAACACAAAGCAAAGGAATTCCAGCATCCGGAAGAAACTCAGCATATCTCTCTTGCGACAGCAGCAAAATAACTTGGGCGTCTTTTATGATGTAGACAAGCTGCTCGACGGGATAAGTTAAATCCAAAGGCACACAAACCCCCCCGGCTTTGGTCACAGCTAATGTTGCAATCACCAATTCCGGCGAGGGCTCCATGCTCAAACCGACTGAGATTTCAGGGCCAACCCCCTGTTTAATCAGGTAATTTGCCAGCTGATTTGCACGCTGCTCCAATTCTCGATAGGTGAGGGATACGGGAGATGCAGCGACTCTAGGCGCGGGGCCCTCCGAGGTGACCCGATGGACAATTGGCGTCTCGGGAACAATGACGGCCAAAGCATCCGGCGCACGATCGACTTGCTCTTCAAATAGTTGTTGTCGAAAACAGCCGCCTTCGCTGGATTCACTGGATTCACTGGATTCACTGTCTGTGTTCCATTCCACCAACAGTTTTTCTCGTTCGGCATCGGTCAGCAGCGGCAACCTCGACACACACTGTCGTTGATCGTTAGCAATCGCCGCCAACAGAGTCTGAAAATGTCCGTTGAGGCGGACTAGTGCTTCCGCGTCAAAACAGCTTTCCTCACACTCAAATTGGCAGGACCAACCGCTTGACATTTTGGTGACACAAAGAGCGAAATCTACTTTGCCATTTGGCTCAAGAACTGGGTTCCCATCAGCGGTTAATGTCCGAAATAAGGCGACCATTGGATCGCTGTGCGGCATTCCGGCGTTGGGGTACAGAACAACAGCCAAATCTGCCGATGAGCTGCCCCTCTGTTCCCCTGCAACATCCACATGGTCTCGAATTCCTTGCAACAGCGACTCAAAAATCAACTCATCTGAAAATCCGAACAGTGATTCATCATCGTCAACAGCCGTCGGAATACCCAACTCATTTTTTAGATTGGCCAACCACATCTTTTTAATGTAAGAGTCGGGTTGGGCTTGGTTCGTCTTTGTAAGCTGTCGAAGACCTATCTGCTCAGCGGCCGTATATCGATAGAGCAACACCTGAAAGGTGGCTAACATCGCCATCGGCAAAGTGACACCATCAGCGCAGCAGGTTGCTTCAAGCTGTTTGATCAACTTCGTATCACACTGCGCGATCAGAACGGGACGTTGGCCCCTACGACTCGCCGACTTGTTTTGTTGTCCACTTTCCATCGATTCACTCCGACATGACATTCAGTTTGAGATCCATCTTTTTTGAGAGTAATCGGAGCGTTCCATCTGCTCAACAAGACTCGCTGGCCGCATATCAGTCCAGACTTCTTTGATAAATGCCAAACATGCTTCTTTCGATCCCCTTTTTCCACCATTGTTCCAGCCCATCGGATTATCACAATCGTCGGACCAAATGGAGTACTGATTTTCATGATTCACAACGACTCGATAAGCGGTGCCTTTCACCGGTTTGTTATCTTCCATTTTAGTCTCCTCAGCAACGAATTGATTGCCTCGATTTTTATTCGCCAAGTGAAGCTGAATAACTCGACAGGGTGATCGAGAGAACTCAGCCTCAGATCATTTCATCACTTCAGTTAGGGTGCATCACTCTCGCACAATCAGGCGTGCTGTAATCCAATCCCCAACCTTGATAATCGTCGCCTCTCAAAAGTCCACCTAACCAGCCAGTCTCACCGAAGCTGGCTTTTACACAAATTTCCGGGTAGCGAACATGTTTGAGGTTTTTGTTCTAACATCAGACCTTCAGTGAGAAGTGAATTGCTTTGCCTCAGCTAAATTTCGAGTCCTTGTAAAATTGATTCCAGAACCGACGTTAAATGTTCGACATGAGGCTCTTGAAGCATTGTGTAATGATCACCTGGTACTTCGAAGTGATCGAGTTCGTTAGAACATAACTGCCTCCAATGAGGCACGGGATTTAACTCTTGGACCCGATTGATGGGCTGCACAAAAGCGATTTTTCCCGGATAGTTTTCCTGAGGGCAATAACTACATTGTCCTCGTAGCGACTGCTGATAGATGTCAAAATGTCGCGAAAATGTGCCAACAGGTAACCTGTCCGCCAATAGCTTGGCGTCCCGAAGACGTTGATGAATGAACCTGATTTTTTCGTTGAACGAAAAATCCTGACTGGCCTTTAAGCATTCCAAAATCTTCTCGTGAGGAATTCGAAACTCTCGTAGGTAGGCAAGTAAAATTGCCTGTTGAGATGGAATTCGAACTCCCTTCGCAGCAATGTGAGTGTCGATCAGGAAGCATAAGGGAACCTCCTCGCCAATGGCACGCAGCCGTTGAGCCACTTTATAAGCCACAAGACCTCCAAATGACCAACCGCCAATCAAGTAGGGCCCTCGCGGCTGCGACTGGCGAATCACGGAGCAATAATGTTCAGCAAGTTGCTCTACCGACAACGTTATAAGCCGATCATCATTGACTCCGGGATGCGTTAAACCATAGACATTTTCATCTTTATGAAGGCCCTTCACCAATGGGATGAAGGTTTGCACGGCGCCGGTCGCTGTAGCCACGAAATACAATGGTCTCTTGCTTGTTTTACCGATTTGAAGAGGAACACGCACCGAATTAAGATCATTCGAGACCGCTGAATCGACCTCTCCCCCATCTGTTTTGATTAACTCGGCAAACATGGCAATCGTGGGTTTATTGTACAAATCAGCCACCACGGGAGTTGCCCCAGCCCATTTCGAAATTTTGGTAATCAGTTTCGGGGTGAGTAAGGAATGACCTCCGAGGGAGAAAAAATCGTCATGACGACCGATTTTCATTATGCCGAGAATCTCACACCAATCGGCTGCAAGTCGCTGCTCAATCTTTCCTTGAGGTTCTTCCGACTTGTTAATCCACTTCTCTCTCTTCGGAGGCAGCAGTGTCCCCCGATCAATCTTGCCATTCGCGTTAAGTGAAAAACGATCTACGATCACGAAATCTGAGGGTACCATGTAACTGGGTAAGTGCGACACAAGATAATTTCGCAAATCCGTCACGAGTAGGTTTCGTTTATTGTGTGACTGACAATAGGCAACCAACCTCTGATCATCATGCCGATCTTTGAAACAGATCACCGCCGCATGGGAAATATCCGGATGCTGGTGCAGCACCCCTTCGATCTCTTCCAACTCGATACGAAAGCCTCGCAACTTCACCTGACGGTCGGTTCGTCCCAGGTACTCAAGCACCCCATCTTCACGCCATCGGCATCGATCACCGCTACGATAGAGCCGCGTTCCAGTTGCGTTTTCAAATGGCGCATCGACGAACCTTTCCGCTGTCAATTTTTCCTGATTTAAGTAACCTTGTGCCAAACCGGCACCGCCAACATGCAATTCGCCCGGCACCCCAATCGGAACGGGCTGACGTTCAGCATCCAACACATAAATCTGATAACCGGGGATCGGGCGGCCAATGACAGCGTTTGTCGACTGATCAAGATCGTGACGGCTCAAAACATGATAGGTAACGTGAACTGTCGTTTCAGTAATCCCATACATGTTCGTGAACTGAGCCTGTTGATTAGTATGGCATTCCAACCATGGACGCAACCGTTGTACATCCAGTGATTCCCCACCAAAAATCACATGTCGAAGGGAATTATGCCGATCAACATCAATCGATTCTCTGGTGCCCTTTAATTGAAAAAAGGCAGAAGGCGTTTGATTCAAAACCGTCACACGCTCATCTTCGATCAGCTGTGAAAATGCTTCTGGTGAACGACTAACGTCAAAGGGAACAACCACCAATCGCCCACCGTATAACAATGCGCCCCAAACCTCCCACATCGAAAAATCAAAGGCGATCGAATGAAAAAAGGTCCAAACGTCGTCTGCATTAAAATTGTATAACTCTTGCGTTGACCGGAATAATTGGATCAGCGAAGCATGCTTGACCAATACTCCCTTGGGGACGCCCGTCGTTCCCGAGGTATAAATCACGTAAGCAACGCCGTCGGATGAACGTTGCAATTTCGGGTTTTCAACACTTTCTGCTGAGATTTGCGATCGCTCCCCGTCCAAACATACAAGCCTCGCATCGGGAGCCTGAAGTTTCTGAGACTCGCTATTTCTCGTCACAATCACCCGCAGCCCACCGTCCCGAATGATTCCGGCATTTCTTGCGGTCGGGCTGCTAGTGTCGAAAGGAACAAACGTACTGCCTGCTTTCACAATCCCCAACAACCCGATAATCAAATCCAGCGACCGTTCTATGTATAAACCAACAAGCTCACCAGGCGTTACGCCATCGCCAATCAAACGATGTGCTAACTGGTTAGAACGTTCATTCAGTTCCCGGTAGGTTAGTTTCTGATCTTCCCAGACGACCGCCACCGCATCTGGAGTACGTTCTACTTGCTGTTCAAACAGATCACTTAGACATTCTTCATCCGTAGAAGCTATTGCAACACCATTCCAATCAGCCAACAACTGCTGACGTTCCCAATCGGGTAATAGTGAAAGACGGCTGATCGCTTGGTCTGGATCGGCAAGGATGCTTTCCAACAGCACGTTCCAATGCCCGACCAATCGTTCGATTCGATCGCTGTCAAACAGGTCACTACTGTAAACGATCGTGCCCCGCAGTCCGCTTGGCTGTCGCCATAAATGGAATTCCAGATCAAAACGAGTCAGGTCGCTACACCCCAACCGTTTTTCCACTTCGAGTTCGTGCAACGCCAGATTCTGATCTTCGTAATCGAGCAGCTGGAAAATCACTTGTATCAGCGGACTCCGGTCTCGATGACGCTCCGGAGCCAATTCTTCTACCAAACGTTCGACAGGTAGCGA